>CAZWQC010000092.1:0-9197 GCA_964635785.1 uncultured Ectothiorhodospiraceae bacterium | reverse complement strand
CGGCTGCGTTGCATTTCAACGAGAAGACGCCCGTAACTGCTGGCTGGACCCCGCCGAGTGAGGGTGACGGCGAGCATTGGCGGTTGGTTGGCATCGTTTCCAGGGAGCGGTCGAATGCTTTGGATGGTGACATCGGGTTGTCCCGACACGCGATAGCGAACCACAACGGGAATAGTGAATGAGAGCTGCATGTTGATTTGCATCGCGATGCCCGAGTCTGGGTTGCCGATTGCCATGGTGCTGGCCGGTTCGGAGACGTCGGGAATGACTTTGAACATGAGATGCGAGCGGTACTCGTTGGGCGTGAGGTTTCCAGGTGCGCGGAAAACGACACGTACCGTTTGGTTTTGCGAAGGACCGACTGTAATCTGCCGGGGGGCAAAGCGAATGAATGGGCTCGCCGGTTCATGCAACAATTTAGCCCCTTCGGGATAACTCATCGATGCTCCGTTCTCGGACATTTTTTGCTCGACCCATTCGATCCGGTAAGTCCTTGCCCCCTCGCTGGGATTACGCAAGGTGATCTGTGCCGAGGTCACATTTTCGTCGAGGTAAACCCGAAGCGGACTAATGATCATTTCGGCAGACGCATTGCTTAGGGCCAGTAACGTGATAATGAGCCACAGCATAAGATATCGATTCCAACGGCGTTCGGTGACGCCGGTAATGGTTGGCATGGGTGTTTCTCCTGTATCGGCATAGGCCATATTGATGATGTTTCGAACCGCTCGAAAGCGATCGCGATGGATTTGCAAGCAATGGTCGGACCATGACCCGACCAAGGATCGCCGGCCTGCTTTTTGCCTCGTAATCGAAGATAGTGAAATTGGGTAGGCGACCAAGGCTGACCGACTCATGAATTGCGCAAACGTTCAATCGACTGAAGGGTCACGGTGCCGTGGACTTGCCACCCAGGTAGTGGTTCTGATTGGTATTCTGGTTTTTTCATCGCTGCACTGCGCGCTGGCAGCAAACGAGGAAGGCGGCTCGGAAGATAAGGAATGGACGCTGCGCCAAGGTGTTGACGATGTGACCCAAGAATACCTGTCAGATCGCCGGCGCACGGGGGCATTGATCGGGGGCGTGCTCGGTGGTGCGCTGATGGCCCATCCGGTTGGCTCTGTTGTCGGTAGTGTGGCCGGTTTCTTTATCGGCAAAACAACCCGGCACCAAGACCCGACCGACGACGCTGCGGCGCAATGGCAGGAAGCGCGGCGATTTGCGCCGTTGGCGGCCGATGCGGATGTGCCGGTTTTATCGTTTTCCCAACCGGCTGACGAACCGACACGTTTTACGTCGCGGTCCAATGAAGAAACCGACCTAATCGAAGCCAAAGACCAGTCCGCCGAACAAAAAGCGCCTATTGCCATGGCAAGGGTCGAAACCCGACAGGTCTTTTATCGATCCGAGGAATCGAAAAAAAACGACGTCACTGTGCGGCCACGTGTTGAGTTCGGGCTGTCCCCGCCAGCGCGGTTTCTTGTTCAACCTCAGGGATTGGAGGAACCTGCCAATGTAACCAAGGTACTCAGGCAGGGCGACAACGTTCCCAAGTCTGTTGGCCAAGTTGCAGCCGACTCCGGCAATACTGAGCGTTTTGGAATATCCTGGGTCCACCCAGAGGATCGTTCATCTTCGGACTAGCGTGATCTCTATTACTCGCCGGTTGGGGCCCTGAACGGTTAGAGGTTCTGACCCACGGATCGATCTGGAGGGGCTTGACAATCGGGATCACTCGACAAATCAACAGAACAGAATGGCTAGCTGAGGTGGGTTGTGAGGGGTTGTGAAGAGTAATGGTAGGAAGGCCTATTCAGTAGGCTCACTTTTGCGCGCTGGCCATAGGTCTGTGTGGCGGGTGTGGCTCATAGTGCTGTATTTCGTCTTGGGTGCTTTTGCGTGTGAGGTATCGTCACAAGTCCGGTTTGATCCGGAAACCTTTCTGTTGCTCCGTCCAAGTCTTGATGGGACGCTGTTAGATGTCGATATTGTAGCGTACCGTTACCAGGATGCGACTTACTTGGCATTGCTGGATGTGGTGGATGCCTTGGAGTTCCCGATCACCGTCGATGCCGATAACGGAACCGCGAGTGGTTGGTTTATCGAGGCGGAGAGAGATTTCGCGCTTGACCTAGAACGTGCAGAAATCACGATCGCAGAGAAAAGCAATCCGTTGGGGGAGGGTGACGCAACGGTATTTGAAGGGGAACTTTATGTTCGGGCGACACGGTTAGCCAATTGGTTTCCGCTTGAAGTAAAAGTCGATATCTCTAAACTCCAAGTGAACTTTGTTGCCAAGGAGGCGCTTCCGATCCAGGCCCGAATCGAACGGCGACAGCGTGTGATCGGTGCGGTAAGGCCAGATCTATCTCGACAATCTCAATTTGAGCCTTTGGTTGACCCGCGAAGTTTGCTCGGGCCGCGCTCGAATGACCTGCGCTTGACGCTGAGCACGTCGCGAGCAGAACAATCAGCCAGCGCGCAACGGCGTCTGCAGTACTCGGCGCTGTCGCGTGGCGATTTGGCATTCATGGATTCGAGTCTGTTCGTCGGAGGGCAGGGTGATTTTGAGCACGAGTCACAATCGGATTGGCTAAATCAAGCACGATTGAATTTGTCCCGCAGCCACATGAAACAGTTGCCCCTGGCGGTTCATCATGTCGAAATCGGGGATTTGTTAACTGGCGGTAGCAGCGATCGGGGTGTGTTGGTGCGTGGCGGCGAGGTGGACCAGACAATTTATGGTCAATACGAGTTCGACACGATACTGCTTCAAGGTCAACAATTGCCCGGGTGGGACGTCGAGCTGTACCAAAACGGTACGTTGATCGGTTTTCAGACCATCGGTCCTGACGGCCGTTTCGAGTTTCCGAATGTACCACTGTACTACGGCGAGAATCGGTTCGAGTATGTCTATTTCGGTCCAACCGGGGAGGAGGAAAAAGAAGAGTTCGTACATTTCGTGGGTCCTGGTATGCTCAAAACAGGCCGGTTCAACTATGAAATCGCGGTGTCGCAAATCAATCGCTCCTTGTTCAATATGGCCGAAAGTACTACGAGTAGCGTCGATGACGGCGCATTAAACATCGATAGTTATCTTGGAGTGGGGTTGACCCGTTGGCTTTCCGGGAGCTTGGGTGCGCAAAGTACGCAAACCATGGGAAAGCGTGTGTATAGCTATGAGAGTGGAATGCAAGCGGCTGTAATGAATTGGCTAGCGAGTTTTCGTTATCACTATCGTCCGACCGAAACGGATAGCTACTCAGGTTTGTTGCAAACCCGAATTGGTCGGACAACACGCCTACGCTTAGAGCATACGCAATATACCAACGCCAATCAGGCGGAACGGCAATCGAATCAAAATGCACAACGGTATCGTTCCGAGCTTGCCGTGAACAGCGTCCTCGCTGGATTACCGCTCAATTTCAGGATAGACCATACGGAGCGTTACGCGAGTCATAGAACGGAAATGGAGTTCGCGTCGACGGCGCGACTCGGTCGCTATCGTGTCAGCAATACCTTCAATGGTGTGCGGGAGGCGTCGTGGTCCGATGACCCGATCGTTTCGCGCAGTCTCGATGGAAGCATGGGGGTGTATACAAGAACCAAGTTTTGGCTGTTTCGTTCAACTGTCGGCTATCGCTTGGTGCCCGAGAGGCGATTCAAAGCGGTCACAACCTCGGCTGATTTGAGTGTCAGCCGAGACCTCAGCGTCAATTTTGAGAATACGTGGACATTGCTCGATGATCGGAGCCGCTACAGTTCGGCGTTGAATTGGTGGCTGGAGCAGCTGGTTCTGAGTCCTAGGCTGGCGTACGACAGCGACGAACGGTTTGTCGGCCTATTGTCTGTGCAGTTCGCATTTGCGCCAAAACCACGGCGATTCGGGTTGGTGTTCGATAAATCGAGCCTTGGTAGTACCGGCCATGTCGCCGCACGTGTATTTCTCGATCAAAACAACGATGGGGTCTTCGGCTTGGACGACAAGCCATTGGCCGATGTTCGTGTCGATGCCGTACAGGCTCGACGGTATGCAACAACAGGCGAGAAGGGTCAGGCAATGATCAGCCGACTGCCGGCGTATCATACGACGGATATCGCGATCGATTTGGGTACACTGCCAGGCCTAGACCTAACACCGGCAAAGCCAGGTTATGCGATTACGCCCAGACCGGGTGATTGGGTCAAAATCGATCTCCCGGTCATTCGCACTGGGAGTGCAGAGGGCTACGTTCGTGTCCGTCGAGCGGACGGAAGTGGTGCAGATGGTATCGGCCGGGTAGTTGTTCGGCTTATCGAAGCGGGCACCGATGAGCGCGTCGCGCGGCAACGGACGGCTTACGATGGTTATTTTTATTTTGAAGGGATTGCGCCAGGTCGTTATCGTCTAACGTTGGACGAAATTGACCAAGAACGAATTATCGAGGCTCCGGAACCGGTGGTGATACGCAGTGACACCGGTTTAATTACGGTTTCCGATTTCCTTTTGAGTGTGCCGCCAATACAGCCGGGTGCATCGGGTTTCGCACCGCCTGAAAGCGACAAGACGATGCCAATGCAATGGCAAGAGGACAGTATGGATTGGCAGCAGGGTTCATCGAATGACCGAGTGCCAGCAGAAGGTGCGGGGATTGTTCCACAGCAGGCGAAGCCGAGTGTGCAAAGCGGTGCAGCAAAAACCGACGCCGGTGCGTTGCCTCGAATAGATTCTCCTGTGCAATCGGGCGAAGCTGCACGGAAGGAAGTTACTGCTGCACCCGCCAACGATTCGCTTGGGACTGAGAGTGGTTGGTATGTTCAGTTCGGTGCCTATAGTAGTCGCGAGAATGCGACTGCATTGGCCTTAGAAATAAGGGAGCGTTTGACCGATGTATTGCGTCCGCAGTACCTCGAGGTGCGGCTGGTCAATCGATTGTATCGTGTTGTAACAATGCCTAGGGTAACGGAAGTACGTGCTCGCGATCTTTGTGAGATGAGCGTCAAGCGAGGTGTTGGTTGTTTAGTCAAGCGAAACAATGAGTGAGTGCTAGCCTAGCAGGATCCGGGCCGAGCGAAACCTCGCATGCAAGACCGCGGTAGGAATCGTCGAGGTCAAGTACTAAGCGGCATCAAGCCTAGCTCCAGCGGGCTACGGAACAGTAGGTGGGGCGGACAGCTGTCGGGTTCGCTGAACTGATGGTTGGGGGGAACGGCCGGTCAGCCAAGCTACTGCGGATTACCGCCTCTCTGCTCGGAATCTACGCCATGTGAGCGGTCACTCAATCGGGGGCGGTCAATGTGTTTCTGGTAGCCGTCGAGAGCGTCCGGACGGTCGGCAATCGCTTTGGCCGCCGATTTGCGCGGGGTCAGCGGCAAGGGCAAACACTTTTTGTCGACTGTTGGGGTAGGCAAGCGATCTGATCGAACGTCATTGGTGTAACCTCCCATGGATCAGCAAGGGTAGGATGTGGCGATGAACGAACCGCATCAATCGTGCAAAATGACTCGACCGATGGGGTTTCACTGTGTTCACTGCATCCTACGCGAACTGAAAAATACACGCTCGTTACCGAGCAACCGGTGTACGCTCGCAATTACATTGTCCACCCCAGTAGTAACGCTCACCTAGTTCAACGACCTCGAAATCGGTCCATTCCAGGGGTGTCAGATCATTGGGACCAAGATCAACCTCCGCCCAGCTATGCTCGGTAAAACGATCATTAAGCGCGGTAAAGGTCAGGTTACCACCATCGGAAAGGATCATCCCATAGCGCTGTAATGCACGGGCCACGACTTGCGCGGCGGGATTCAGGCGATCCATGTCAAAATCGGCCCGCAGGCGCAAGCGGACGCCATACGGAGGTGAGGAAGCAAATTATATGGCTGTCCTTTACAGGTAACCAGCGAGTGGCGGCGCTCCGTCCGGCGATTCAAGCACGGGTGAAGGGACTGAAGGTTGGATTTGCAAAGTGACTGACTTTAACCTCCCCTTCAGGGAACCGCACAATCACCTCAAGCTGACCACCCATCGCCTCAATCTGGCTGCGCAAGGCTGACAGATACAAATCCGTGCGCTTCTCGATGGTTGCAATCTCCGAGGGCTGAATATGTAACTGCTCTGCGAGCCTTTGCTGGGAACAACCCTGTGCTCGGCGGAGTGCCTCCAAGGGCATATCGGCCAACATCGCCCGCGTCTGTGATTCCACGCGCGCCTGGGATTCGGGTGACAACCGCGCTCGCAGTTCAGAAAATGGTTTAGCCATCGATCAACCCCTCCTGTCGCAGTTGCTGAAGATGTTCGTCATAGAGTCGATCCGCCATCGGTACAAACACCTCATACCAGCGTTTATCGCCAGTTTTGTCGCCACCGATCAGCAGAATCGCGGTGCGGCGCGGATCAAAAGCAAAGAGCGTACGCAAAGGTTTGCCGCCCTCTTGCGAGCGCAACTCCCGCATGTGCCCGTGTTTTGAACCTTCAATGCCGCTGCTATGCGGAAAGTCCAACGCCGGCCCACGCGCCTCGAGCAAGCCAACCGACGCAGCCACCGCAATTTGCTCGTTCTCTGTCAGGTGTTCCCACCACTGCTCAAATTCATTCGTGTATTCCACTTCCCAGCTCATGACAGCGCGATCAGATACCTCAAGACAAAAAGAGAGAGGAGACTGCGGACTTGGGCGGTTGAAAGCAACAAATATCCCGATCAATCAGCGCCATCTTACAGCCCCAAACCCATTTATACATCATTGCCGTGATTGAATCTGCTGTCTCAAACCCCTGTTGACTTTGTTGGCCACCGCATCCGCACGCCCCGGGTCAGGCATGGACATCCCGAAGATCCGCGTGCTCGATGTTGGCTTTAGCAAAAAACAGGGCGGCTTGGATATCGACCCGGGTCAGCTCCGGATAATCGCGCAACAACTCCTCCCAGGACAAGCCTTCGGCGATCTGTTCCAGCAAAAGGCTCAGCGGAATGTGCGTCCCTCTAATGACAGGCTTGCCATTGCAGACTCTGGGATTCCATTCGACGTGTTCAAAATAGTTCATGCGGCACCTTTTATGTGCATTTTCAGGCAAAACCCAAGTCTTGTGCTAACTCGCAAAGGATGGATGATTTCGCAGTCGTCAAAACTCAATCATCTCATCAATAGTATAGTCCCGCCGCGCTGGCCGGCCAATGATCTCGTCCCAGCGCATGGGGCTGATCCCAGTGCCGGGCCGCTTGGCGGTGATGTTGTCTGCGGTGAAAGGCTCGCCGACGCGGATGGGTAGAGCGCAGCGAAACCCATCATTCCCCATACCGATGTATCGGATGCGCGCAACTCATCACGTCCAGCGTTTCAATCAACACAAGAGCGAAGCATTGGCGTGTTGGATCGATAGGTTTCGCGGCCCATTAGCGTCGGAGTTTCATCATCAGCGCCGTACCGGGCCGCTCTACCCATCGTTGACTCAAACGGCTGTCGGTACCCAATGCATCGCTTCGCTTAACGGGCGACGCTCAATACGTCACGGTCAGTTGATAGCGTCCGGAATACGTCCCGTTGCGGTAAGGTTTAGCGGTAATCTCCGTCTTCAATGTCGCGCCGACCTGAATATCGAACTGACCTTCGCTCGTCGTCCGGCCAATGCCACTCGGAATCGTTTGAAAATCCTCGACAATGAATCGTGCCGATTCCCCACCCCCGGCGTCGTGGGTGAGGTAGACGGTATCCGGCTGGGTCACGTCGATCGTCATAAAGACCAACGGTGCGGCACCGGACACAGCGATCAGCCCCGGATGGGCACCGCCCAGCGAACCGATCAAGGCCGAGCCCGCTTGGGTCATGGTGACTTTACCGTCCGGTGCCACAGTCAACGTCGCGTGTTCCCCCGGGTCGCTGTCGGCGACGGCCGCCATCAAGCCAAAGTCCAGGCTTTCGACCTCTGCCAGGTCGACCGCCGTGCGAACCGCAGCGGTGATCGTGACATTCTCTTGAAAGGCGATCACCGCGCCGACCTCCAAGGACCAATATTGCACCGTGATTGGCAGCGTCCCCGTATAGACCGTATCGAAGTACAATGTATTCGTCGCCGACGTGCGCAAGGTGGCGCCCGCCACCATTGTCGCGCTGCCACTGGGGTCGGTGTTGACCTCAGGGTTGGTGAAATCCGTGATCCGAAAGCGCTCGGCCGGACCGATTCCCCCTGGGCGTAACCAAACTTCTGTTGGCCAATCCAAGTACAGCGGGGTGCTCGGGGGAAACTCCGTCAAACGATACTCGCCTCGATGGCCGATCTCCACGAACACAATCGAGCCAGTCGCGGTGGGTATCGCACCGTTGAACGGCATCGCAATGGTGGACTCGTTGAGATTGGAAGGCACTGCAAAAATCCCGAAGTCGAGGGGTTGGAGCTCCTCGACTTCGGCGGTAAACGCAAAAGAACACCACAAGATACCGATTAACAGCCAAGCGTTAACCCAGGAGATCGCCGTCACGTCTTGCTTTCGATCGATCAATACGCAGCGGTGACTTCGAAGCTACCCGAATAGGTGGTAGCTTGGTACGATGATCCGGGAGCTGTATCATCGGTCGCCAGATCCAGACCGATCGAAAAGGAAATATCCTGTGCCGCTACACTGAAGCCCGGCGTAAGGGTACAGGTTCCACTAGGCGTTGCAGCCTCCATGCTGGCCGCATCGCAACCCCCCACCAGTACTGGGGGATTGGTTCCGGTGGTCTCTGCATCACCAATATAAAAGTTGAGTAGATAGAAATCCGGCAAATTGGGATCACCCGAAGTGTTTTCTAGTATCACAGCGTTTGCGACGCCAGACACGTCCGCTGAGCCGGTATGACTAGATATGTCGAAGCCCGTCTTGGCTCACTTTGCCGCGTTGAGATGACAGGCCAGCACGTTCGGCGGCAGCATGGGCGCGTTGTCCCGCGACCTAACCCTACCCATACCGCCCCGTAATATAGTCTTCCGTCCGTTGTGCACTGGGGTTGGTAAACATACTGTCGGCATCGCTGTATTCGATCAACTCGCCGCGATCGAAAAACGCGATATGGTCCGCGACCCGCGCCGCTTGCTGTAGATTGTGCGTGACCATGACCAACGTGAAATCCGATTTCAGGTCGACGATCAGTTCCTCGATCAATGCGGTGGAAATCGGGTCCAGCGAGGCCGATGGCTCGTCGAGCAGAATGATCTCCGGTGCCACCGCGATGGCACGGGC
>CAZWQC010000091.1:0-9232 GCA_964635785.1 uncultured Ectothiorhodospiraceae bacterium | reverse complement strand
GTGGCCGAATTGGCCAAACAAACTGCGCACATCGACCTCGCAAGAAGAAGGCGCGACACGCCTATGGAACGTCGCCACCAAAGCCTTCGTGGACAATGGTCATGGTCAAATCGAGGCACTGAGATACGTGCTTGTTCGCTGGGACAAAGACAACAATGGTCGCTGGCAGATGGCCGAAATCCCGGGCAGCGAAGCCGAAATCCCGGCCAACTTGGTTCTGCTCGCGATGGGATTCGTCCATCCGGTACAAACCGGCATGCTGGCAACGCTACAAGAGGCAGTGGGTTTGGAATACGATCGACGCGGCAACGTCAAGGCAGACACGGAAGGTCAGCACGCCTATTACACCAATGTCGACGGCATTTTCGCCGCCGGCGACATGCGCCGTGGTCAATCCTTGGTCGTATGGGCCATTCGCGAAGGTCGGCAATGCGCGCGGGCTGTCGACGAGTGGCTGATGGGCCACACCGATTTGCCGAGATAATGCGATCGTCGTGAGGACGTGGAAGCGATTGCACGCCCGGCAAGGGGGGAGGGTCATCGCGTAGACCAAACACTCATCCCGGCGTTTGGCGGATGTGGTCCACACAACCGCTCCACCCCATGCGTTCGCGCAACACCAACGTGCCCGATCCGCCCCGTCTAGGATCCCGGGAACAGCGATGGCGCATTGTTTTGTGCGGTGACGGGACGCTGGAACGCGGCCGACTTCATTCCCATGTTGGTCTAACAGCGTGGGGACGATCAAAATAACGTGTGAAGCAAGACATGGTGAGTTTCGAAGTCAAAATACCGCCGCTTCCCGAGTCCGTCGCCGAAGCAACGGTCATTGAGTGGCATAAAAACCTCGGTGATCCCGTTGCTGCTGGCGAGAACCTCGTAGACATCGAAACCGACAAAGTTGTCTTGGAGGTTCCCGCCCCCGTCGACGGCTACCTGCAAAGGATCCTGGTCGAACCGGGCACCGTTGTCGGTGCTGGCGACGTGGTCGGACTGCTTCATGATCAAGCCGAGGCAGCGACCGAACCCGCAACGACAGACCCAGAGCAAACCACACCAGCGTTAGCAGCATCAGCCGAACGAGCGGAAACCTCACCAACCGCTCCGATGCAACAACCATCCAACCGTGCCATCACCCCGAGTGCGCGGCGTCTGATCAAAAACCACGCTCTCGACCCAAATCGGATTCCGAGCCAGACCAAGGCTAGGCGTTTGGTAAAAGACGATGTCACTGCCTATCTCGCCGAGCACGGCCAAGCCGTCACTGCCGCTCAAACCAGCCAAGAGACGGCACCGATCGATGCCGCCAATCACCACGAATTCACGCCAACGCCGCCCACCGCAGCGACATCACCCAGCGACACCAAAAGACCCGAGCGTCGCGTCCCGATAACACCGCTGCGTGCTCGCGTCGCCGAGCGTTTGCTCGCTGTCACCCAACAAACGGCAATGCTGACCACTTTCAACGACGTGGATATGAGCAGCGTCATCAGGTTGCGCCAGACTCACCGCGAGCGCTTCGAACAACGTCATGGTGTTCGCCTCGGCATCATGTCGTTTTTCGCCAAAGCCACCGCGACTGCACTGAAACGCTTTCCCATTCTCAACGCAGCGCTGGAAGAAGATCACATCGTCTACCACGACTTCTACGACATCGGAATTGCTGTCTCATCGTCGCGCGGCCTGGTCGTTCCGGTGGTACGGCATGTCGATCAGCTGAGTATGGCGGAAATCGAACAACAGATCTGCGACTTTGCACAGCGTGCCGAAGCAGGTCAACTCAGCATCGACGAATTGGCCCAAGGGACATTCACCATCACCAATGGCGGCGTGTTCGGCTCGTTGCTCTCCACGCCCATCATCAATCCCCCGCAGACCGCCATTCTCGGCATGCACAGGATTGAAGACCGTCCCATCGCCGTGAACGGCGAAGTGGCCATTCGACCGATGATGTATCTTGCGCTATCGTACGACCATCGCCTGGTCGACGGCCGCGATGCGGTGCGGTTCCTTGTCGATATCAAAGCACTGATCGAGGAGCCTGCCCGTCTGCTGCTCGATATTTGACAAAGACGCCCGAAACGCAAGCTCCCCTCCTGCTGGCACCGACGGCAATCGGCCTTCGGTGCACGAACTTCAGCCCATCCCCACAGTCGACTCAACGTTACCTCGAATCACGCCTTGGCACCCAAAGCGATCGCCCTTTCCCGCCGCCGTTGCCGAGCATCGGTCACCGCCGCGGGGTCATGATCGGCGCCCAACTCCGGCCAACCTTGCGCATGCTCTCGGACCAGCGCCGTCAAGGCATCGATATGGGCCGGACTATCGTTCAACGCCGGAATGTAATCGAACGACTCGCCACCCGCTGCGATGAATAGCTCACGGTTGACGACATCGATCTCTTCCAACGTCTCCAAACAATCCGCCGCAAACCCCGGACAGATTAGGGCAACCCGCTTGATCCCTTGCGCGGGTAACCCACCGAGCACCTCGTCGGTATAGGGTTTAAGCCATTGTTCCCGACCGAACCGCGATTGGAACGTGACTTGCCAGGCAGCGTCGGCAAGACCCAAGCGCTGCGCAACCAAGCGCGCCGTCGCATGACATTGACAATGATACGGGTCGCCGGCGTAAAGATAACGCCGCGGAATCCCATGAAAAGAAAACAGCAATCGTTCGGCGCGTCCGTGTTCTGCCCAATACTCCTCGATGCGTTTGACCAAAGCATCGATATAGACTGGCCGATCGTGATAGTGGGTCATGAAGCGCAATTCGGGCACCCACCGCCACTGCTTTAGCGTATCCGCCACCGCATCGAAGGTCGCACCCACCGTACTCCCGGAATACTGCGGATACAGCGGCATCACCAGAATCCGTCGCGCCCCTTGTTGCCACAGTTCGCGCAACCCCCGAGCGATCGATGGTTGTCCGTACCGCATGCCGAGACTCACGACCACCCGAGTCGGCCACAGTTCCTGCAACGCCTGTCGCAACGCATCACGCTGGCGCTGACTGATGACCAAGAGCGGCGATCCCGCCTCGGTCCAAATGTCCGCATAGGCCGCTGCACTGCGCGCCGGCCGGGTGTTCAAGATCACTCCGTGCAACACCACCCACCACAACAAGCGGGGTACCTCGACCACCCGCGGGTCCATGAGAAACTGCCGCAAATAGCGCCTCAATGCGATCTTTGTCGGCGCACTCGGCGTGCCCAAATTAACGATCAGTACCCCAAAGCGTTCGGGATCCTCATGGCGAAACTGCGGTATACCTTCGTATCGACTCATTATCCTCGTTTCCGTTGTTAACCGATTAATCTTCCAATCCACGCCTTTAGGATTGTGCAGACGATCACCGCACCACCAGGAAGGCGAAGCCGGTATCGTCGCCGGTAGGCAATACCGCTCATCCTGATCGATCGAAATCGTTCAAGCCGATTCGATGACCGATCAACGACACAAAACACGACCCAAATCAATGCATGTTTCCGGACGCTTGGTTGCGTCGGGTGGTTGGATCGACCGGCGATTGGAGAAGCGGCAAGGGTACAGAACGGGATTGGGGAAGAACAGTTTCCATGGCAAATACCACCTTATCGGCATCATCACGGCGCGTGATCTGTCGACACAGGGATGTCGTTACGAGGGTCAAGACCGAGGAGCTGGGTTTCGCGGCCGATGGGCAGC
This sequence comes from uncultured Ectothiorhodospiraceae bacterium, assembly GCA_964635785.1. Taxonomy (GTDB): domain Bacteria; phylum Pseudomonadota; class Gammaproteobacteria; order CAYFSA01; family CAYFSA01; genus CAYFSA01. Next base: position 5,546 of record CAZWQC010000091.1, on the reverse strand, counting down.
TCGACAAATCGATGCTCCGCTAGTCGCTCGCCCGACCGATCCTAGACGCGCCACGCTTGCTGCTCGGGTACGGCGCGAAGCTCTTTGCGCTCACGTGGCTGCCATCAACGCAGTAATGGCTTGTCGCAATGCGGTCCAATCGAATGGCTTCGCTAAAACCGCATCGGCACCGAGGAGGTTGGCAGAACTGAGATTGAACTGAGCGGATATCCCTCGTCGACCGCCCGACATGACCAATATTTTTGTGTCGGGATACTGCTCTTTCATCGCCAACGTCGTTTCAATGCCATCTTTGCCAGGCATTAAAACGTCGAGAAGGACCAAATCGAACACTTGTGTTTGCATCATCCGCAGCGCAGCCCCCCCTTCATTGGCCGTCGTTACACGATGACCATCGCGCTGCAGCATTTGCGACACCATGTCCCGCATGGCCTGTTCATCGTCGACGATTAGTATACTCAACATGGTTTACCCCTTTGCCTTGTTATCGACATGCAACGATGTATGCACTCCGCTGTCCCGATACGTTCGCAAACTCGCCATCAGTCGGCCGTAGTCAATCGGCTTGACGAGAAACTCCCTGATGCCGAGAGCTTCGATCCCCGCGGTATCGATCCCTTCGGGGCTTCCGGTACACAGCACAATCAATAAATCCGGATTGATCTCGAGCATGTGCTGCGCCATGAGGGTACCGTCGATTTCTGGCATGAATTGATCGGTCACGACGGCGAAAAAACGATTCGGCTGTTGGTGAAAAGCCTTCAACGCAACCAATGGATTATCCGTTACCAACGTCTGCACACCGACCCGCTTTGCCATGTGCTTGATCAACATGAGCTGAGAGGGCTCATCATCGACCACCAACACGACCCGCTCGTCCATCATCCGATCTCGGTTCACCGCCTCGTCCGGCAACATCACCGAGCGGGTTGCATGTGGCAGCACAACACTAAACCGAGCACCATTCCCCAACGTCGACCACAGCTCGATACCACCATGGCATGCTTCGACGATACTCTTTGCCACCGATAAGCCAAGCCCAGTACCTTCCGACTCGTGCTTCGTGGTAAATAATGGATCGAAAACCCGGTGCTGCAGTTCCTCCGGAATGCCCGGACCCGTGTCGACGACATCGATCACCACATAACCCGAGTCGAAGTGCGGTAACCGTAGCGATTCCGGGGGCTGGCGTACCCACGAAATTTCAACGTCCAGATTGCCACCATCCAAGCCCATGGCTTGCTCGGCATTGAGCGCTAAATTCATCAGGACTTGGGTCAACTGACTGCGGCGGATGGCAACGCTCGCCCCCGGCGCGCTATCCTTAACGGATAACGTCAAGGTCGGCGGACAGGACACTTTTAGCAAGGAAATCACTTCCCGTACGACATCGTTGACGGCGACAACGCCGATCTCGTTATCAACACGATCGCGACGCACGAATGCAAGTACTTGTCCGACAAGATCACGACACCGCTCCGCGGCAATCCGGATTTGTTCGAGATTAGCCTGATGGTCAGTGTCGTTGAGGCTGTCGATCAGCAAGTCGGCATACCCAATGATCACGCCAAGTAAATTGTTGGCATCGTGGGAAATTCCGGCAGCCAAGGTGGCCACCGCTTCCAAGCGCTGGGTTTTTTCTTGTACGGTCCGCTCCATGGCGACCCGTTCGGTGATATCCCGCGAAATGGCGACATACTGGACGATTTCCCCAGAAAAATCGCGCAATGGGAAAATGCTCGCGTCAATGACGAACAAATTGCCCTTTTTGTCGCGGTCGATCAATCGTCCTTGCCAGGCCTGTCCATTTTCGATGGTTCGCCAGAGTTCGCGATAGACCGCGGCACCTTGTCGCCCGCTTTTCAACAGCTGCGCCGGGGTCGCGCCGAGACATTCCTTCTGCGTGTAGCCGGTCGTGAGCAAAAAAGCGGGATTGACATATTCAACAGTCCCCTGCTTATTCGTGATGATCACCAAGTCCTTGGATTGCTCCGTCACCGCTTCCAGGTTCGCCCGCCCGCGCCGTTCTCGCTCAGCCACCTGCTCGCGAAAGGCGATGCCGTAGGCCATGAGCATCTCGATCAACGGCAATGCCGTCGGCGCCGCGGTCGCAGCCAAGGTAAGACAAGGTGTTTGCGCACCGATCGCAGCCAGCGCCAAATGGTGCATCTCGGCAATTTCTTCGGGCGGCATTCCGTTTTGCATCAAATCCCGACCGAGATCGGCGGCAGCCAGTAAACCAGCTTCGGCCGGTGCTTTTAAATAGGCTTGCAACAAGCTCTGATAGCGATCGCGGATTGCCTCGGCCATACGCTCAAAACCTACAAATCAAAACAGCTGCGTCATCCTGCCCATCCGCAAAAGTTTCCAATAACCGCCTTGCCAATACCTGCGGATCAATGCCGGGAACATCGCATAGATCGCCCGGAGCGCCGATTTCTTCGATGCCATCCGTAAACATCAACAAGGAGTCGTCGCCGCCGAAGGGTTGCTCGTCCTGAAACAGCTTACCGAACCCGCCACCGACGATACCGTAACTGGTCACGAATCGACGTTGCATCGAACCCACTCGCAAGGCACGGATATTACCGACGCCGACGTAGTCAACCCTTCCGCCAACCGTATCTATCCGTGCCAAACCCATCGCGACGCCTCGGGTTGATCGTAATTGCCGATCGCAATAGTCAAGGATATCCGCAAGCGGTTGGGTCTGTACTTGCGCGACGGCAGCGAGCGCCGCCTCTGCCGCGACCTGCGCGTGTTCTCCATGCCCCAAACCATCGACCAAACACAACAGTGTACGCGCGCCGTCAATCCAATAGCCTCCGGCGTCGCCACAATGGGTCTGACCCGCTTTCCCCTGTGTTGCGATACCAATCTTCACCGCTTTTTTTTAGCCCAAATCCGCGTACCTTGCCCGATCTCCGTCGCGATGTCGATCGCATCCATCAACCTCGCCACACCAGGCAGACCGCAGCCCAATCCACCGTTCGTACTGAAACCATCTTCGAGCGCAGCGGCCACATCGACTATCCCGGGCCCTTGATCCGCGGCGACAATTTCGATCGCAATCTCGTCGGCTTCGCCGGTCAAGCACATCTCGATAAAACCCCTACCCTGGGCATGCGCAATGATATTGTTACCGAGTTCGATGACCGCAGTCGCCAAATAATAGGACTGGACCTGCGAGAAACCATGATCGATCGATAAACTCAAAACGGCTCGAGCCGCTTCGGCCACATCGGTCGGGTGCTCGATAGCGATTCGCGGCGGCGCATAGCCGCTACCCAACACGGCAGGCGCTGTGCCGGTCATCACCGCGTTCTCGCTTCGACTTGAGCGCGTTCAAGGATAATCTGGATTTGGGTACCGGCGGGACTACTCTCGATCTCGAAGTGATCGACCAACCGTCGGGTCCCCGGCAGACCTGCACCGAGCCCGCCACTGGTCGAGTAGCCATCCCGCATCGCCAAGTCCAAATCGGCGATCCCTGGACCCAAGTCGCGCACGACCACCCGGATCCGTATTCGCTGAGCATCGGACTCGTTCCACAGCAGGCATTCGCCTTCTGTGGCATACATGATCGCATTGCGTGTCAGTTCCGATATCGCTGTCGCCAACCGGGTTTGATCGGCCGCGCCAAGACCCAAGTCCGCAGCGACCTTGCGCGCCTGCTGCCGAGCCAACAGGATGTCTTGCCGGGCACGAATGGGGACGCGATAATCCGGCTCAGACGTCCGCATCGAGATCACGAGCCCCCGTGTCGATATCGAGCTGGCGCCCCGCGATCAACCGCTTGACTTCGCGTAAACCTTGTTCCAGGTTGAACGTACTGCGTACGCCAATCAAGCCCCGCCCCATTTCAACTAGTGTCAACGCGACCGCAGGTTGAATGCCACACACGACCACTTCAGCACCGAGCAAGCGTGCCATATTAGCGGTTTCATTGACCGCCCGGGCCATGAACGAATCGACGATCTCGATCGAGGTAATATCGATGACAATCCCTTGCGCTTCCCGCTGTTTGACTTCCGTCAGGACATCTTGTTGAAACTGCAAAATGTCCTCATCAGTCAAATCCACCTGAATCGATGTCAACAAGATATCCCCAAGCCGCAAAATCGGAATCTTCATTGCCGCGATCTCCGATCCACAATCGCCTTGCCTAGCGCCGCCAAACCCTCGGCGATACCCGTACGCAACGTCGCCCGGGTGGTGACATCACCCAAGGTCACCCCGAGTTTCACTAGTGTTTGTGCGCCTTCCGGACTCATACCGGTCAACACAACATGGGTACCCAGCATCTGCGCGGCACTGATGGTCTTCATCAAATGCCCGGCAACGGCAGTATCCAGAACCGGTACCCCGGTGATATCGACAATCGTCACTTGCGCTTCCGCCGTGGCAATCGCATTCAACAATCCCTCGGTGATCTTTCTCGCCCGCGCCGTATCGATGACGCCAACCAACGGCAGTAGAATCATTTGATCCCAGATCTTCACGACTGGCGTTGATAATTCCAACAACGATAAGCTCTGCTGCTTGATCAACCGTTCGCGAGCCGCTTCCAAACGCTCCACGGCAATAAGACTGAGCCGATCGAGCAGCGTATCCAGCACCGCCACCGCCGCGGCATAGGCCTCGAGATCGCCGTTCACGCGATCCTTGTACAAACCGATGACGACCCGTTTTAAAGTCAACACATACAGCGCCGTCTGCGCGGCGGCGAGCCCCCGTTTCGCCCAGTTCTCGCTGATGGCGGTCATCAGTTGGCCGATCTCGCTTTCCGAGGTCGGCACCCAAGTGTCGGTGATACCCATACGCAATACGCTACTCACTTGTCGCAGTAAGGGTAGCGATTGGCGTTTTAACTCCGGATGATCGAATACCGCGGGCTGATCACCCTGCCACACCCCAATCACCTGCTCGACCCAAGTGTCCAGTATCGGTCCCGCCTCGGAGTCGAGTAATACGGCAAGTTGCCGCGCCGCCTCTTTCGCTGTCTCGTCCACCTGATGGCCTCGTCGTAGCAACAAAAAAATCCTGGCGCCATCGCTTAAACTCGGCCGGATGGCATCACCGTTACCTTGCTACCGCTGAGCGTCATAGCGCGAGCGACAGCGCCGATCACCCAAAAAAGGGTCAACTAAAACAACTCGATCGCTGGCAACCCCGCATCCGCCTCTGTTCGTCCAACGCCACCGTGGCGTGCTTCTGTCAAGAGGTAATCCTCAACCAGGGTCTGCAAGCGTTGCAATTCCGCCGAGACATCACAATCCAAGCCCCGGTATTTCGTGGCCAGCTCCGCCATAATTGCCGCAGCGTTACGGTTGAAATCCAGAATCCGGCCGATGCGCTGCCGAACCACGTCCTGATACTGGATATAGCCGAGCAAATCGACAATTTCCTTGGCCAGACGTTGATTCCGAGTCGTACTGACCGTTAGCAATGTCTTGTAAAAATGACGCATGTCTTCATAGCTTCCGTGCAGGCGAGCGATAAACTGCGTCACTTGGGTGGCGACCGCCAGCTCCTGCCGGGCGGCG
>CAZWQC010000090.1:3981-9314 GCA_964635785.1 uncultured Ectothiorhodospiraceae bacterium | reverse complement strand
CGGGTACAGCGACCGACCGCTTTGGACACGTACTCCCATAATCGGACCTCGCGTTCGTTGGTTGGGGCAAACCCCGCGTGCCCACCTTCTGTCGCCACCACACAGCCATCGCCGGTCAAGGCACAAACGCCGAAACCGGTTCCGGCGCCCACGATCAACCGGACGCCGCCAGGATCGGCGACACCGGCTTGCAACAAGACCAGATCGTCGCCACCAAGCTGCGGAAAACTAAAGGCAATCGCGGCGAAATCGTTGATCAATTCCACCCGTGCACCGTGCAGATGCGCCGCCAAGGCATCGCTGGCCAAATGCCAGGGTAGATTCGTGACTCGGGTTTGCTGGCGCGGCGCTCGACCCTGTACCGGCCCGGCAACTCCGAAACAGGCCGCGGCAATACTAATGTCCGGTAACTGAGCGTGCCCCAAGAACTCGGACAACAGATCCTCAAAATGGGCATAATCGGCCGAATCAAGACGTTCCCGAAACACGATATGACTGCCTTTGCCATCGAGCCTGGCGATCGCGAGCAAAGTTTTGGTACCGCCAATATCGCCCGTCAGAATATGCATTGATTCGCTCCATTCGCTAACCATGATTACCGAAATCAGCACCCAGCGACCTTCATCTCAACGATGACCACCGGTTACCTCTGTTCGTGCTTCACCTGGACTTTATCACCATTAGAAAAGAGACCGCTCGCGGCCATTGCCATCTGCCCTCACCCCCTTGCACACAGCCGATTGGCCAACGCCGCATAACCGGCAACGCCCACAACTTCCGCGCGAGCGTTGGGATCGATACCCGCCGCCTCCAGCATCGCGTCGCTCACCACGCCCTTCAATGCGTTTCGTAAGGTTTTACGTCGTTGCCCGAATGCACGCCGAACTAAGTCCGCCAAAACGCTTGTGTCCGCAACCGGATAGGGCAGCGAGCGATGGGGCACCAAGCGAACCAAAGCCGAATCGACTTGCGGGACCGGCCAAAACGCCCCTGGTGCAACGGTGAACAACGCGTCCACCCGGCAATAATACTGGACCATCACGGACAACCGTCCATACACCCCGCCACCGGGACCTGCCGCCATACGTTGCACCACCTCCTTTTGCAACAGAAAATGCATATCGGCCAAGACGTCGATTTGCCCGAGCAGATGGAACAACAACGGCGTACTAATGTTGTAGGGCAAATTCCCACACACCCGCAAACTACCGCCTGGCGCGACAACCTGACGAAAATCAAACCTCAGCACATCCGCCACGTGCACGGTCAGATCCCCACGACCCGCACATTTTTCCGTTAGCAGCGGGATCAAATCCCGGTCGATCTCGACCACCTGCAATCGACCCAGCGGCGGCAACAGGACACAAGTCAGCGCGCCTTGCCCAGGTCCGATCTCGACCATGCTGTCCCCATCACGCGGAGCGATCGCATCGGCAATTCGGCCGATGACCCCAGGATCGTGCAAAAAGTTTTGACCGAAACGTTTGCGCGGGTAATGCGATGCGGACATGGCCACCGTTCGCTACTCAATCCAGCCGACCAGCGACGGCGAATTCGGATTGTGCCGCCGATGGTTGGCCCTCGCCCGCCCGAAATTCGTCGTGGCGTAACAATACTGGCACCCAAACAAACACGTCTCGTACATCCCGATATCTTTACTCACCACACAACGGCAATCCGGGCGCTGGGCGCGATCCTTGCGACGACTCACCTCGATCACGCCAATCGTCTCGAGATAGGCCGCATCGATACAACCACCGGCGACGACGCCGCCGCCAACATCAAGATCGATCGGCATGGCACAACGTTGCACCGTCATGCCACACTCCCGCGCAGTCGAAACGACAAACACCAGTAACTCACACCATTGCGAGGATGTCGGTTCGGTCAATGCAAAACCTTGCTCGGCCAACCCACTCCAACGTCGCAGCACTTTGCTATAGGGCACCAACAAACTGATCACACAGCGCTGCGTCACACCCCGCAACGCCAACGCAATCTCGCGGAAACGTTGGTGATGATACGCGACATCGGTCCGCGACGAAAACACTATCGGATCATATCGCCAAATCACCCGCTCGGGACCGATTCGTTCCGCCAATCGCCGCATTGCCGCGACCGCGTCAGTCCAACTCGGACTCGACGGCTCGATCGCGCTCGGCAGCCCTGTGACCGTGTAAAGAAAGTAATAGCGAAACCCGCCCGCATCGAGTTCATCGAGATACGGCAGTAGCGGTAGCGCCTGCCGCGTCCAAAAAACCAACACCGCGACATCCGCCGGCCGCAACGAAACCCGGCTGATCTGGCGCGGATTGAACGGATTCGGGACATGGCAATAACCCGCGCGAATCCGTTGCATGAACCAACGCGCATAAAAGGCAGGGATATCAGTACGACGACTTGCGCTGACGATCAGCGGTTGCGGCATGATCGAACCTCACCACATTCTGTTGTAACATGGTGGCGGAGCCATGAGTTTCCATTGACCCATCACCTCGCCGCCACGCGGCAAGGCCGACCTTACCGATGTTTGCAGCCGATGACGCCAAATTGAACCGTTCATTCTCTCGCCTGACGAACGTCGTTCGCGGCGAAAACGGCGACGTCTGCCCCATCATCATAAGCGACAACATTAATGAACTGGAGAACGTCCGTGATCAAATTCGCGACCATCGCATCCGTATTGGCCATTTTCTTCGTGTCACCCGTTTGCGCCGAAACCGCCATTGAGCCCAACCAACCCTTGATCGACAAGGTCGCGGCAGGCGAATGGCAGTACTATTCCCTCACACCAAGCATTAGCCCGCAACAACTCACGGTGGAGCTCTACCAACTCGGTGACGACGTCGACTTATTCGTGCGCGTCGGCGAGCAACCCGACCGACGCAACTACGATTGCCGTCACGCCATCTTCAAGCAACAAATGGAATTCTGCGAGATGACCCTCACCGAGCAAACCCCGGTTTACATTGGGGTCTTCGGGTATCAAGGTGGTGCATACAAGCTGCGTGCCAGCTTAGCTGAGCCCGTCGCCACAGCTGCAGCAGAATAGGTCCAACGCTGGCCAACCGCCTGCGCGCTGCATGCGCTTGCGTCCCTTCCCTCGCAGGGGACGGGACGCAACCAAGTTTGCTGTAATAACCTTTGACAATGGCACCCTACTACCCCCTAGTTCGATAACGGAATTTCCCGACCCACCTCGGCAACCCGCTCTTTTCGCCAAGCAATCATCTGTTCATCAAGAGGTCCCCAACATGCTCACTCCTCAACCGCTCGAACCACCCGCACCCTATCACGGCATGTCCGTCAGCGAGGCCGATTATTGGCTTTACTACTACGACAGCAATGAACCCACCTTCGAGTGGAACAACGGCGTCCTGGAGGAAAAAGGCGTGTCCGACTGGGAAACTGCAAAGCTGTTTTTTTTGGTTCTTCCAACTATTGAACGCCTATTTGCAGACTTATCCCTGCGCCCATTTAGTCATGTTAGAGACGGGGTTTATTTGCCAATTCGGCGGCAAAAAAGCGATCCGCCGTCCTGACATCGGCCTAGTTCGGCATAACAATCCTGTCGCACTGAACAACCCCGACCGCAGTTACCGGGGCATTTACGATCTGTGCTTGGAAGGGTTGTCCGACAGCAACCGGGCCGTAAAAGAGAATGACACCAAGGTCAAACCCGTCGAATACGCCAATGCCGGAGTCAAGGAGTATTACATTTTGTTCCGCAAACTCGACGAGTGCGTATTCTATCGGTTGAATCAACGCGGTGTCTACGTCCCGCTGCGTCCCGGGCGTGGCGGCGTCTTTTGCTCGCAGGTCTTGCCCGGTTTCCAGTGGCGGCTCGAGGAACTTGAAACCCAGCCCGAGTTGATCGACTTGGTCGATCATCTTGTATACAAAGAATTTGTTTGGACGCCGCTCAGCCAAGCCCGCCGCCAGACGGACATCGCACAACGACACGCTGTGTTAGAGGCCGATCTGCGGAGCAAAGCCGAGCGCTTACTTGCCGAGCCCGAGCACGCCCGACGCACTGCAAAACAGCACGCGGCGGAACAAGCGCGACTGCGGCTCGATGCCGAACGTGATGCGTTACGTGCTAAACAAAAGGCCCAGCACTATGCCGAACGCTTGCGGGCCTTGGGCATTGATCCGGACACGGAATGATCCGGTCACAACGACCTTCTCACGCGTATCACTCGCTCGCTCTAACCTTGTTCGGTACTCACTCCACACACCGGCGATTATGAATTTTTTTGTCTCGCGCAAGTACTCCGGGTGCCAGCGGCTTTACCATAATCGCCATACGGTGGCACACCGTCACTGCCGCGCCGTCAGCACAGCGCGTGACGTTCACCACACGATGCGCCATCGGCTTGGAAACATGTTACCAACCACCAGCGAGGTCATACCCCCATGTCCGTCAATGACGTAAAATCCAACATCAACGTTCCGCGCAACGTTTCCTCGGCGATCGTACGCTTGACCTTAACCTTGATTACCATCGTAATCGCCTTCGCTCTCCTGTCAAGCGCCTGGTTTCAAACCGAGGCGGGCTATACCTATATCTACCAAAACACCCTGACCGGCAGCATCAGCGTATACAGTGAACCCGGCGTTCACTTGAAATTACCCGGTTTCTCCCGAGTGGAATCGTACAAGCAGGTCATGACGGTGTCGTTTGGTGGCAAGAACATCGACAGCGGCCGCTACACGCGAGAGCTCGGTCCCGTCAGCGTCCGTTTCGCAGACACCTATACCGGGCAGATTCCGGTGACGTTTCGCTTCAAGTTGACTGCCGAGCCGACCAAAATGATCGAAATGCACAAGGAGTTCCGCAGTTTTGAAAACCTGGTCGACGCGCTCTTGATTAAGAACTCCGAGAACGTCACTGTCATTACATCTACTCAGTACACTGGCGAGGAGTTCTTCCAAGGGGGGCTAAACAAGTTCAAATCCCAACTTGAAGATCAACTTCGTAACGGTATCTATCTAACCGAGCGCAAGCAAGTTGAAGTCGAACAAACCGATCTCGCGCCGGTTGGCATCGAAGCCAAGGATCCCAACGAGCTACGCCGAACCAAACAACTCGTTTGGAAAACGGTGCCGATTCTCGATCCGGAAACCAACCTACCCAAACGGCAGAACAACCCACTCGATCAATACGGGATCCTCGTCACCCAAGTCACGGTGGGTGACCCCCTGCCCGAAGCCCAACTCGACCGGCTCTTGTCCGATAAGAAATTGCTGGTTGCCGAGCGTATCAAAACCATTCAGGAACAAGAAACGGCTCGCGCACAAGCGAAAACCGAGCAACTGAAGAAAGAAATCGA
>CAZWQC010000090.1:0-3971 GCA_964635785.1 uncultured Ectothiorhodospiraceae bacterium | reverse complement strand
ACCCGTTTGGTGCAAGATGCGCAACGGCGTAAAGAACTGGCCGTCATCGCCCAAGCCCAGGAAGTCGAAGTCGCCAAGCAGATTGCCCTGAGAGAAAAAGTCGAAAAGGAAAAACAAAAGGACCTCGCCGAGATCGAAAAAGCCAAAGAACTGGCCATCGCCGAAGCGAACAAAGGTTTGGCCGAGGTTGACAAGTCCAAAGAGTTGGCGATTGCCGAGGCCAATCGCGCAATTCAGAAAGCCAATGCAGAAGCCGCCAAATTCGAGGCCGAAGCCATTCGCCAAAAAGGTCTGGCCGAAGCGGATGTTCTGGACGCGAAGTACCAGGCCTTGGGTGCCAACAAGGAAATCTACTTGTCGGAAATTCAACGCGATATTGCCCAAGTCCTGTACGCCAATTTGCGTGATTTTCACCTCGACATGCCCACTAACTATATCCAAGGCGGCTGCAACGCCGAGGGCGAGGACGATCGGTTGAAGACCAATTTGGATATTATTTCAGCCTTCAGTGCGCTCGGCTTGATGAATCAAGCGAAAGGTATGACGACAGCGCCCAACAAAACCTCAGCAACACAGGAGTGACACGGGTTGCTCTGCCTTGATTGTTGCAAACGTTTTGCAGCAAAGGCTGCTGCGACCCTTCCCACCGCTGGAGAAGGGTCGCACGGGCTTAGCAATACCGGCGTAAGTAAAGCGAAGCCGTCTTCTCTGGAGCCCTGCGGAGCGGGGCTCCAGAGAAAATCGAAGCGTGCTCCGCTTTTAAATGACTTAGTATGAGACGATTGATCTACCGCATAGGCCGCTCGTATCATGTTCGTTCGACGACAACACACCATGCCTTTTGGCGCCGTCATTCAACCGGATCACGGTGTGTTATTTCATCTGTGGGCACCGGCGCAATCCCAACTTCACCTCGTCCTCAACGACGGCGAACAAACTCGTGAACTGCCCATGGAATCCCATGCCGACGGTTGGCACACACGCTGCGTCAGCGACGCGGTCGCTGGACAGCACTATGGTTACCGACTCGGCAATGGGCTATGCGTTCCCGATCCCGCGTCTCGCTATCAACCAAACGATGTTCATGGTCTGAGCGAGATCATCGACCCACAAACATTTTCCTGGGAAGATACTGACTGGTCTGGCAGACCTTGGCCGGAAGCGATTATCTATGAGCTCCATGTCGGCACCTTTTCCGCTGGCGGCCATTATCTCGGTATCATCGACAAGCTGGATGAATTACACGCACTCGGCGTCACCGCCATCGAACTGATGCCAATCGCGGCTTTTCCGGGCCAACGCAACTGGGGCTACGACGGCGCCCTGCTGTTTGCACCGGAGGCCGAGTATGGTCGGCCCAACGAACTAAAAACCCTTGTCCAAGCCGCCCATGCCCGCGGATTGATGGTTTTCCTCGACGTCGTCTATAATCACTTTGGCCCGGAGGGGAATTATCTACACTGTTATGCTCCCGAATTTTTCCATGAGGATCGGCACACCCCCTGGGGTGTCGCTATCAACTTCGACGGCCCCCACGCCCACTGGGTACGCGAGTTCTTCCTGCATAACGCGCTGTATTGGTTAGAAGAATACCATTTCGATGGTCTTCGTCTCGACGCCGTGGACCGTATCATCGACGCCAACGTACCGGATATCCTCGATGAACTAACCGAACGTGTCCATCAGGGACCCGGCCAATCACGTCACATCCACTTGATTCTCGAGAACGATCACAATGACAGCCGTCGTTATTCTCGCCAAAAAGATCAAACCCCCCGTTTTTTCACCGCGCAATGGAACGACGATTTTCATCATGCGCTACATGTCTATTTAACCGGCGAAAGCGACCGCCACTACCAAGACTTTCACGACAAGCCGCTGACCTATCTGGGCCGCGCCCTGGCACAAGGCTTTGCCTTTCAGGGCGAGAAGTCATTTTATCGCGGCGGGCAACCCCGCGGCACCCCGAGTAAAGCGTTACCGCCGACAGCATTTGTCAACTTTTTGCAAAACCATGACCAAGTGGGTAACCGGGCTTTCGGCGAGCGCATGCATCACTTGGTCAAACCTGAGTCCTTGCGCGCCGCTATCGCGATTCTGTTCCTTGCGCCCCCGCCGCCATTATTGTTCATGGGCGAAGAGTTCGCCGCACCGAACCCGTTTCTGTTCTTTTGCCATCTCGGGCACGACTTTGCACCCGCAGTTTGTGCCGGTCGTCGCAACGAATTCGCAGCATTGCCCGCCTTTGCCGACCCCGCTCGCCGCGCCACCATTCCCGACCCGATGAACGCGGCGACATTCGAACAATCTCGCCTGACTTGGTCGGCTGCACAAGACCCTGCCAATGCCGAACTGAGGGCGTACTATCAGGCACTGATCGCTTGCCGACGCGCCCGGGTTGTCCCCTTGCTGCCCTCGCTGGAACGCGCAGGCCAGTACACGGTACTCGCGGACACTGGACTTTTGATCCGCTGGCCGAGCAACAACGGCCGCACATTGTATTTGCTCACCAACTTATCGGGCCAGGCCATTCCCTACCCGTCTAACGAGGCAACATTTCCCCCACACGACCCGATCTGGTGCCAACCAACCGCCGTGTCTCGCTGGCAAGATCAGCTACCCCCTTGGACCGTTTGTTGTTGGACCGCTCAACCCGGGGCTTAGGTGGTTGGTTGTCTCAAACCGCGGAACAAAGGCACCGGACGGGCACAGGACATCGACAACGATCGGGCCCAACCCCATTCCGGATCAATACGTCACCCGCCATTCGATCCCGATAGGCACGTCCCCCGTGACCATAGCCTTGCTCGTAAAGCTCCTGAATTGTCGGCGCATGAAATGCCCGACCAATCGACGCGCGCAAATTAACGTTTGCCATCGGCCCAAACAAAACCGACACTTTGGGCGATACCGCAACATCGACGGATTCGACTTTGTCCAGCCGCAATGCGGTCGACAATTTAAGCGACCGATGGGGGTCGCCAGTCATGCTGCATAAAATAGGCATGAGCATTCTGCTGGTGGGTTTGCACCCCGCCACGTTCGAATTCACGCCATTTGTATTCGACGCCAGCCACGACGGCATGCTGTGCATTGAGGCTCCAGTTGGTCCATAGCCGCGGCTCGACGAGCTGATTTTCCTCGGCTGCCGCTTCCGCAAACCACGTCGTGTAGTACACTTGACCGCTGACAGCGAGATTGTCACCGAGTTGTTGGCGTGCGCCAAGTACCGGGGTAACCAAGTAACTATCGGACGGGCCAGTTCGCCAGTCCATCGTGTTGTCGACATAATTCAGCCAAGCATAAACTTGGGTATCTGGGGTCGCTTGGACATCGAGTCGTTGCAGTAAATTGACGCGACGATAACCCATTTTGCCAATTCGGTGAGCGGGCGCTTTCAATTCCACCCCCTGACTTTGTTCCGAGTTAACAAAACTGGATACCCGCACTTTGGCGTTGACCGGTGTTAAGATGCTCAAATAGCTTTCGTAGGTACTGAACTCTCCGGCCGCACCGCCAATTTCACTTTCGGCCTGGTTACCTGCTTTACGCGTAATAATATTGATCACACCACCGATGGCGTCCGCACCGTATTGGGCAGACATACCACCGCGAATGATTTCGATTCGTTCAATGGCTTTCGGCGGAATGGATTCGATATTGCGTCCGGTATGAAAATGTTCGGACAACAACCGAACCCCATCAACCAATACCAGTGTATCGGCCGGGGAGAACCCGTTGATACTGACCACACTGCGATTGGATAAACCACTACCGGTCCCGGTCGTCACGGAAATACCCGGTAGATAGGAGAGTAACTCACCCGTCGTCGACGCATTTAAAGACTCGATTTCAGCGCGCTCGATCACCTGAATCGTTTCCGGAGAATCGCGCAACCGCGTCGGTTGCCGATTCGGTGTCGTGACGACGATATCACCAAGTTGTAGGGGCGTATCGCCTTCCAGCACAGG
>CAZWQC010000089.1:0-9466 GCA_964635785.1 uncultured Ectothiorhodospiraceae bacterium | reverse complement strand
ATTGCATGCGTTAGGTGGTTCGTGTCGATTGCAGGGCCGAATGGTTTAAGACCCGGTGCCGCATTTTCCTTCCGCCGGCAATCGGCGACCTGCGCCAGGGACGATGTGCTAGGGTCGTCGTGATCTTTGTCTGCGACTTTGCAGTCGCAGGAAACCGCAATCAACCCCATTCGATCGCCCGACTGACGAGCGACGGTGCCAGAGGAGTCTCGATGAACGAGTGTGCCACAACCGATGAAAAGCGTTTCCGTGCCACGCGGCGTGTCACTGTCATCGGTGCGGCGACCAATGCGGTGCTGGCGATGGTGCAGATCATTGGGGGCATGCTGAGTCAGTCGCACGCGTTGTTGACCGATGGGGTTCATACCCTATCGGATCTGCTGACGGACGTGTTGGTGTGGTTCGCGGCCAAGCACGCCGCCAAGGGTGCCGACGAGGACCATCCTTATGGACACCGCCGCATCGAAACAGTGGCGACCGTCGGGTTGAGTCTGATTTTGGTCGGGGTTGGGGTCAGCGTTGGCTATGACGCCTTGCAGCGCATCATGGATCCAACACGACAATTGTCGCCGATGCCATTGGCACTTTTGCTTGCGGGGATCGGTATCGCGGCCAAGGAAGCGCTGTTTCATTATGGTATGTCCGTGGCTCGTCGACTTCGTTCGAACATGCTGCGTGCCAATGCCTGGCATCACCGTTCGGATGTCGTTTCCTCATTGGTGGTGTTTCTCGGCATCGGTGGAACCTTGCTCGGCTTGTTGTATCTCGATGCGTTAGCGGCGCTGGTCGTCGCCGTGTTGATTGCCCGCATGGGTGTGAAACTCGGTTGGCAGGCAACCGAGGAGTTGGTCGACAAAGCTCTGGAGCCAGATCGCGTGGGGGCGATTCGGGAGGCGATCACTGCCGTCGACGGTGTCAAAGCGGTGCACCTTTTGCGCACGCGGCGCATGGGCGAGCAAGCACTCGTGGATGCACACTTGCAGGTCAATCCGCGAATCAGTGTTTCTGAGGGCCATCGGATTAGCGAAGTCGTCGCGGCCCGCTTGATCGAGGTGTTTGATGAGGTCACCGATGTAACCGTTCATATCGATCCGGAAAACGACGAAACGACGCAACCGAATCGTGACTTGCCGTTACGTAGCGGTTTGGTGGATTCGCTGCGGGAACTCTGGGGCGGTATTCCGCTGGCCGCTGAACTGGAGAACGTGCAATTGCACTACTTGGGTGGTCTGATTCACATCGAGTTATATTTGCCCCTGGACCATTTTCCGACCGTCACCGACGCTAGACGAGCGGCGCAGGCATTGATCAGCGCGACCAAAGCGGATCGTCGAGTCGGCGAGGTGCTGGTCTATTTTCGATGAACGGATGCGGCAGTATCCACAGGACCGCCGTGCCTTTGACCGGAAAATCGGTTGTGTCGACGTTAAGATTGGCGCACACTGATGCGTTTGAGCAAAAGCCCATATCGTTACTAAGAGCAATCCATGAACGCAAGACCCCAATCGTTTACCAAAGCCGAACTGCTGGAGTGTGGTTACGGTAGAATGTTCGGTCCCGGCAACGCCCAATTGCCCGTCGGCAATATGCTGATGGTGGACGAGGTGCGTCAGATCACCGAACAAGGGGGGCAGTACGGTAAAGGTGAAATCGTCGCGGATTTGAACATTTTGCCGGATTTATGGTTTTTTGCTTGTCACTTCCCGGGGGATCCGGTCATGCCGGGCTGCTTGGGGTTGGATGCGATGTGGCAATTGCTGGGGTTCTTTTTGGCGTGGAAAGGTAATCAAGGTCGTGGGCGGGCCTTGGGGGCCGGCGAGGTAAAGTTCACCGGGCAAGTCTTGCCCACGGCGAAAAAAGTTTCCTACCACTTACATATCAAACGTCTCATCGAGCGCAAATTGGTGATGGGTATTGCAGATGGTACAGTCAGCGTCGACGGCCAGATGATCTATACCGCCAGCGATTTGCGGGTCGGTTTATTTACTGCCGGACAAATGGAGGGTTAGTGGGTATGCGTCGGGTGGTCGTTACGGGTATGGGGATCGTCTCCGCCTTGGGAAATGATATCGCAACGGTTGCCGCAAACCTGCGCGCCGGGCGATCGGGTATCACGGCTCGTCCAGAGTATGCCGAGCGTGGGCTGCGCAGCCAAGTCGGTGCCAAGCCGGTGATCGATTTGGCCGAGCATATCGATCGTAAAACGTTGCGATTCATGGAGTATGCCGCAGGTTATGCCTACATCGCGATGGCCGCGGCGATTGCCGATGCGGGCTTGACCCCGGAGCAGGTCTCCAACGAGCGGGTCGGTATCATCGCCGGGTCTGGTGGTGCCTCGTCGTCGAGCCAGGTCGAGGCGGCCGAACTTATGCGAGATAAAGGGTTGAAAAAGGTCGGTCCCTATCGGGTGACCCAGACCATGGGGAGTACCGTTTCGGCCTGTCTGGCGACCCCATTTCAGATCAAAGGCGTAAATTACTCGATCTCGTCGGCATGCTCGACCAGTGCTCATTGTATCGGTAATGCGGCCGAGCTGATTCAGCTTGGTAAGCAAGATATCGTATTCGCCGGAGGTGGTGAGGAAGAGCATTGGTCCATGACCATGTTGTTCGATGCCATGGGTGCCTTGACCACGAAGTACAACGAGACGCCGGAGACGGCCTCGCGTCCCTACGATGCCGAGCGGGATGGGTTCGTGATCGCTGGCGGTGGCGGGATGTTGGTGCTCGAGGAGTATGAACACGCGCGGGCTCGGGGGGCGCCGATCTATGCCGAGCTGACCGGCTATGGTGCGACCTCGGATGGATACAACATGGTGGCTCCCTCTGGCGAAGGGGCCAAGCGTTGCGTGAAACAGGCCTTGGCAACGGCTCATCAACCGGTGGATTACATCAATGCGCACGGAACGGGAACACCCGCCGGGGATGTCGTGGAATTGCACGCCATGCGGGCCGTGTTCGGTGAGGACGTGCCACCGATTAGTGCAACCAAGTCCTTGACGGGGCATTCCTTGGGTGCGGCCGGTGTGCAGGAGGCGATTTATAGCTTGTTGATGCTTAAAGAGGGTTTCATTGCGCCGAGTGCGAACATTCATACGTTGGATACGCAAGCCGAGGGTCTGCCGATTGTACGACAGACTCGAGAGCAAGCCTTAAACTGTGTGATGAGCAACAGCTTCGGGTTTGGTGGCACCAACGCCAGTTTGGTCTTCGAGCGTTTAACGTAAGCCTGGCACGTTGGCCAGGTCGATCGGTCCATGGCAATGTCAAACCCCCTGACACGCGGGGTCTGATTTTATATGTGCAACCGCTTCAGGCCGGGGTGGAGAATGCCGTGTTCGAACCGATTCGCGAAGGTTTTGTCGAGTTGCACGCTGGTTGCCCGATCATTGAAACTGATTTTTCCCTCGAAACGATCGTTGGCTTCAAACCAGGCGAATCCGGTTTTGTCGATAACGACGAAATGATGATCGTCGTGCGTGCGTTCACGATTGATCTGGCGAATGCCGATGTGGCTATCCAGTCGCTGGGCAAGGCTCAGCAGGCGGTGACCGCGTGCGGCGACCCGATCCGCGTCGGTGACGAGCATTTGGATATGGGCCCAACGATGTCGGCGCGCCAGCCGCGATACGGCCTCGATCACCTCGGTGCTTTCGTAGATCGCAGGTTGTAGCGCCTCGCTTTGGATGCAGATGCTCTGCCTGGCTTGGGCAATCAACGTGATGATGCCAGCCTTGGCTGTCTCCATTGTGGCAATGCCGACTGTTTCGGGCGTTTCGCCGAGTACGTACGAGGTGAAATCGATCTGCTCGGTTGTGGTTGCCATGATGCTTACGTCCTGTTGTCGGGTGAATGAAAACGAGATCGGATCAGCGCAGGTGATTCAGATATTGCGTGCCAGCTCCGCGGCATGTCCCAGATAGTTACTTGGAGTCAGTTCGCGCAGACGCTGTTTGGCTTCGTCCGGCAACGGCAGCTCCTCGACGAATTCCAGCAATTGGGTTGGCTCAAGGCGCCGGCCACGTGACAAGGCTCTGAGTTTTTCATATGGCTTTTCAATGCCATAGCGACGCATAACGGTCTGGATCGCCTCGCCAAGCACTTCCCAGTTCGCGTTCAATTCCTGATCCAGCCGCTGCTGGTCGACGGCCAGCCGCGACAAACCCTTGCCGATCGATTGGTAAGCAATGCTTGCCAAACCAATCGCATAACCCATGTTACGCAACACGGTCGAGTCGCTCAAGTCTCGTTGCCAACGCGATGTTGGCAATTTTTCGGCCATGTGCGCCAATTGCGCGTTGGCGAGACCGAGATTGCCCTCGGCGTTTTCGAAGTGAATCGGGTTGACCTTATGGGGCATGGTCGACGATCCAACTTCGTCGGTGATCACCGCTTGTTGGAAATAGCCGAGCGCAATGTATCCCCAGAGGTCTCTGCAGACGTCCAAAAGGACGGTGTGCAAGCGGATCAAGGCATGGAACAGCTCGGCAATGCAATCGTGCGGATCGATTTGGGTCGTGTAAGGATTGAAGCTGAAGCCGAGCGATTCGACGAAACCCTGGGCGATTTCTGGCCACGGCAATTCGGGATAGGCCACCACATGGGCATTGAAATTGCCGACCGCCCCATTCATCTTTCCCGATAGCGTGACATTGGCGAGTTGTTCGCGTTGGCGAACGAGTCGGTAAACGAAGTTGGCCAACTCTTTGCCCAAGGTCGTGGGGGATGCGGGTTGACCGTGTGTCCGCGCCAGCATGGGTTGTTCTGCGTGCGTATGGGCGAGTTCCCGCAACCGACTGATCACGTCGTCAACCTGGGGGATGATGACTTCCGCACGCGCATCGCGCAGCATCATGGCATAGGCCAGGTTGTTCACGTCCTCCGACGTGCAACCAAAATGCACGAACTCACTGATGGCACTCAGCTCTTGGTTGTCCGCGAAACGCTCTTTGAGGAAGTACTCCACGGCCTTGACGTCGTGATTCGTCGAACGCTCGATGTCCTTGATTCGTTCGGCTTCCGGTTCGCCGAACTCATCGACGGTCTTTTGCAAAACGTGCTGCGCCAAACCCGATAACGCGGGAACTTCCGCGATGGCTTCGTTGGCGGCGAGGCATTGCAGCCAACGTGCTTCCACAAGAATACGGTAACGCATCAAGCCGCATTCGCTAAATATCACGCGCATGGATTCGGTCTGAGATGCGTAACGCCCATCGACGGGGCTAATGGCGGTTAAGCTGGATAGCGGCATCGTGGTCTCCAGGGACGCAACTAAAACATCAGTTTACTACAAATACCAGGTCGGTAAACTGTGAGAGTGGTCCGTCACGATTGCGCCCGGTACCACGCCATACGACGATCGGCCTGTGCGCGTTCGCTTTGCAGATACTCGTTGAGGTGGTGCCAGGTCTGAGCCAAAGCAGCCACCGCGGACGTCAAAGCGGCGGCGTTCTCGGCGGTCGCGTCTGTTTCCAGTCGCTCGGTGAAGTCCTGCAAGCGGCGAGCGCCGATATTTGCGGCTGCGCCTTTGATCTTGTGCGCCTCACGCCGGATCGACTCGATCGCGTTGTCGTGTAGCAGTTTCGTGAGTAACGCGAGTTGCTTCTCCATGGTGATCGTGAACTGCTCCATGACGACGTCAAGGAGCTCTGCATCGTACATGACGCGATAGCCAATCGATTCCCAGTCGATCAAAGGTGCTGTTCCCTCGGCCATGGCGGCGTCGTTCGCTTGCCTTGGCATTGCTTTGGATGCCGATTTGGCCGCGAGGCCAATGCCCACGTGCGCATCAGTCACCATCCTGGCGGCACGAAACGCACCGGTACGGTGTGCTGGCTGACTCAAGGGAGACTCCTTATACTCATCATTGTACCCAACTCGTTTCGTTTAGGCTTGGTGGTCACCCGCATTGTTCCTCGTTGGCAGGGCAAGCAGAACCGATTACCGGTCAGACAGACGAAACGGTCGGCGCTTTTTGGGTAACATGGCTGCTTTGCGAGGACGACGTCACGGAGTCAGTCAAGCTCATGCCCTGCGACTTCAGCTCAAGTGTTTGTGAAACGTTTGCCATGCAGCCGATCGGTTACCTAGAAACCCCGTTCAAACAACGGTTTGCAGTTCCACGACAGCCAGGATTGGTGGCGGATCTGCCGGCTCGGCTGGTCGTTGTGCCGCCATACGACTGCCCACAGGCCTGGGTCGGCATCGAGGCGTACAGTCATGTTTGGTTGCTGTTCGTGTTTGATCGTAGCCGCTCGCATGCCTTTCAACCCACGGTGCGACCACCTCGACTGGGTGGCAACCGCCGCATTGGCGTGTTTGCGTCACGCTCGAATTTCCGACCGAATCCGATTGGTTTGTCCGTGGTGGCATTGGAACGTCTGGAGTATGACAACCATCGCGTGCGCCTGCGGGTCCGCGGCTGCGATATGCTCGACGCCACGCCCGTTCTCGACGTGAAACCCTACATTCCGTATGCGGATGCACTACGAACGGCGCATGCCGGGCTTGCGCCCAACCCGCCGACGAAGCGCTTCACTGTGGTCTTCAGTGAATCGGCACAGCGGGCCATCCTCGCACGGCAGGCGCGCTATCCCGAGCTGCAAACCGTCCTGACCGAGTTGCTTGCCTACGATCCGCGCCCGGCCTACACGACCGGCGAAGAAGCACCGGACCAAGTGTTTGCCACCGCGATGTACGACTTCGATCTGCACTGGCGGATCGATGGCGACGTTGTTGAGGTTCTTGCTCTGCACGATGTCGCGCTCGGGGGGACTGCGCCGACAGAGATGCAGCAAGCGCTGCAAAAGTAGCCGATTTGCCTTGTTGAGTCCGGGTTCCGGGTTCCAGGTCTGGGGAGAAAGCGTTTGACGTCGGTTTTCGTCAAGGCGACAAACACCGCTGCACCGACCGGTCCGCGAGTGCGGTCTCACGCCGGCCGTATTCTGATGGACTTGGTCTGTAACAACGGCTCGTAGCGTTCGATGATTCGCTGAGCTCGTTTTTGTTCCCGCTCGTTGATGTTGGTGAGGTCCAGCTCGACGGGCGGGGGGATTTTTGCGCTCGAGAGTGGCAGGTTGGTCGCGGCGACGTAACTTGTTGCAAGTGTGCGCAGGCGGTCGATGCGCGCACCGAATTCGTCATGTAGCAACTGAATGGCCGCTTCGTCCAGCGGGACGCCATAGGAGACGACCAATGTTGTCGCGAGATGTTCCGCCAACCGGTCTAGCCGCTGTTCGACCTCCTGCACCAAGGCGCTGCCGAGTCCGACCTTGTTTGTTGCCGAGGTACCCGGTTCCAAGCCACTTAGGTTGATGGCGTTAATGGCACCGATGGCTCGCTGGACGTGGGGTTGGCTCAAGCCGATGTGAAAACTCAATGCCGACATGATGCGCATGGCGAAATGCTTGGCAACACCCGCGTCAACGAGAGACTCTCGACCGGGCGTTCCGACATAGACGCGCTGATCGCGCAACTTTATCCCTTGGTCGCGAAAGTAATCCGCCAAACTTTCCGCCAAGGCCAATTTTTGCTCATCCTCGAGACAGAGCATCTGCCGATCAATGCGCAGTCCTTTGCGGCGACGGGCGATATCGATGCGCTGCGGGTCGCTTGGTTGGGTCGCGAGCAACCGTTCCCAGCGTTGTCGGGCATCGAGAAATGCAACGTAACGGTGTTGTACCTGGTGATAGGCACGGCACAGGCTTTGGTATAGTCGCAGTATGCTGCGCAAGGCGTCGATGTGGTGCCTTAACGCGCTGCGTTCATTCCAGTAAC
Source organism: uncultured Ectothiorhodospiraceae bacterium (assembly GCA_964635785.1). GTDB lineage: Bacteria > Pseudomonadota > Gammaproteobacteria > CAYFSA01 > CAYFSA01 > CAYFSA01. The sequence continues at coordinate 1,691 of CAZWQC010000089.1, read as the reverse complement.
CTTTATAGACTAATTGCCCACTGGTTTTGATGGCATCTGTTAATTGCTCGAACCCCGCTCTCACGGTATCGAGTAGATCGGTTGCGGAACCGCTGGCTTGTCGAGATGGGAGCTGCGAGACCTCGTTGTCGTTCAGTCGTGCGATGATGGCCTTCAGACGGCTGTGGACACGCACTTGAGCGACCCGATATTCGTTGCGACTCCGTTCCAATTCATCGGTGGCCTTGGCGACACGCCAATCGCCGCGGTAACCAACCACCAGCATCGGAATCGCGCGTCCGCAGAGCATTTCGAAGGCCAGTAACAGCATTTCCTCGACATCGCTGAGCAGAATCAAGTTTTCCTCTCCCTCCGCCGCCGCGGCCAGCAACCGTTCGACAAACCCGTCGGCACGTGGCAATCCCTCCGCCAGACTTGGTGCCCGCCCCGCCAGACGCTCGCGCAATAAGCTCACCGTTTCGGGTGCGACGCCACTGAGCGAGGAGAAGACCGTTTCCGATGTCTTGGCCCACGCGGCGCTCGTCTCTTGCATGCGGTGAAACAACCCGGCACGACGAAAAATCTCGATTTTTTCGATTGCCTCGGCAAGAGCCCGATTGTCGGTTAGTTCATGGACGGCCATGCCGATGTACTCCGGACCGAGATCCGCTTTTCGAAGCAGTAAGGCAGCCGCCTCACGACGCCTTGCATCCGGCTCCAATCCGGACAAGGCCAAATCTCTAACAGAGATAATCAAGTCGGGAAGAATATCCAATACCAGTGTCAGATCGCGTTGCGCCCGCGCTTGCCGGGCATCGCGAATGGCCGAATGAACGAAGCGGGTGACAACGCCGATAATCCCCGCGATAACCGAATAGGCAAAAAAGAAGGCCAAATAATTGGCTGGCGGAACCTCGCCATAGCCAAAATAATAGCCGCCAAAGGCAGCAAGGAAGGTGACCGGTCCCGCGGTCCAGGCCAGCTCGAGCGAAGTCACCAGCCAGGGGGCTTTGCGTACGGCTCGGGAGATCGTTTCGATTCGATCCTGGCCACGGTGCTCGAGATAGACCACAGGCCAATCCGAAGCGGTACTTGGCGAGCTTGAGCGAAAATAGTGGGATAATGCCCGCAGGCGCATCGGGTCGGTCTCGGCTGGTTTAATGGGTTGGGTAATGGTGGAACTTCGGGGGAAGTGACGGTCGTGAAGTCGATCCCGCGGTCCTAGTATGCGATCCGCATCGGCAAACCGAATCGGTCGCGGGCTGGGTTCGGTGGTAGGCAACCGGCGAGTCCGGTTATGAGCCGCTGTGCCGTCCAAAATAGGGTGAGTGCATCGAATAGATCGTCCGCCGCCGCTTGTTTGGGTCGGAGTGTCGCTTTCAGGGTCGATAATGTGGGCGCAAGATTTGCGATGTTCGCTGTCAGCAAGTTTTCTCGTTCGGTCAGTCCTGCCGCCGAGTGTTTACTCGCCAGCGGCCCGTCGCCGCCGTGCATGACCCGAAAACAGACCTCGGGATGCACTTCCACAAAGCGTTCGGTGAGTTCGCGGTGGCGGCAAAGTTCGACATCTACCTGACGAATTTTATCATAGAGATTGTAGGCCTGCGCACCGACCCCGCGGCGATCACGCCCTCCGCGCGGCTGGGCTGAGGGCGGGGCCGCCCGATCGCGGTGGCGGCGGCGACGTCTCCGCGCCGCGGGCGCGCAGGGCC
>CAZWQC010000088.1:5137-9501 GCA_964635785.1 uncultured Ectothiorhodospiraceae bacterium | reverse complement strand
ACGTTCCAATGCAGTCCGAGCCGGTGTCACCACCGCCAATCACGACGACGTTTTTGTCGAAAGCACTGATAAATTCGTCGTCCGGCACATAGCTACCTTGTACCCGCTTGCTGTTGCGCGTGAGGAAATCCATGGCGAAATGGACGCCGGCAAGCTCGCGACCCGGGACAGCCAAATCCCGCGGGACTTCACAGCCGCCGGCAAGCACCAAAGCGTGGTAGTCGTCACGTAACTTGGTAACGGGAATATCGATGCCGACATGGGCATTGGTATGGAAGGCGACGCCTTCCGTGCGCATTTGTGCCATGCGTCGATCGATCAGGTGCTTGGTGAGTTTGAAATCGGGGATACCGTAGCGCAACAAACCGCCGACTCGGTCGTTCTTCTCGAAAACCGAAACGGTATGACCGGCGCGTGCCAATTGCTGCGCACAGGCAAGACCGGCTGGACCGGAACCCACCACCGCAACGCGCTTGCCGGTTCGGCGGGCAGGCACCAGGGGTTTGATCCATCCTTCGGCCCAGGCCTTATCGGCGATGGCGCATTCGATCGCCTTGATCGTCACCGGGGCGTCGTCGATATTCAGCGTACAGGCGGCCTCGCATGGCGCCGGACAAATCCGTCCGGTGAATTCCGGGAAGTTGTTGGTGGAATGCAAGACGTCAATCGCGAGCTGCCAGTCGCCCCGATAGACCAAGTCGTTCCAGTCCGGAATGATGTTGTTGACCGGGCAGCCTTGGTGGCAATAGGGAATACCGCAATCCATACAGCGGGCCCCTTGTTCGGCGATTTGCTCGTCAGACAGCGGAATAACGAACTCGCGATAATGCACGACGCGATCGGCGATCGGCTCGTAACGCCAATTGTGGCGGTCATATTCCATGAATCCCGTTGGCTTACCCATGTTCGACAATCCCCTTTACTGGCCGTTGTGTCTGCGGTGGGCGGCTACGATTGGTTTGCATCTCGGTCAAGGCTCGACGGTAATCCACTGGCATGACTTTGACGAATTTCGGTAGATAGTCAGTCCAGTCGGCGAGAATGCGCTCGGCAACCGCGGAGCGAGTGTGTTGAAGGTGGCGCTCGATGAGTTGCCGCAGTCGCTTGGCGTCGTAGCGGGTCATGTCATGGCTGAGATCGACCCGCCCGTGCGTTTGAAAATCGCTACCCTGATCCTCCCAATTTTCCAGGGCATCGTCCTCGTCGGCAATGGGTTCCAACTCGACCATGGCGTGATTGCAGTGGTCGGCGAAACAACCCGTTTCGTCGAGCACGTAGGCAATACCGCCGGACATGCCCGCGGCGAAGTTCCGCCCGGTCGGTCCGAGGACGACGACGACGCCGCCCGTCATGTATTCGCAGCCATGATCGCCGACGCCTTCGATCACGGCGGTCGCCCCGGAATTGCGGACGCAGAAGCGCTCCCCGGCCACGCCGCGGAAATAGCATTCGCCGCTGATGGCACCGTACAACACGGTATTGCCGACGATAATGTTTGCTTCGGCACGTTCGAGGTTGTTGTCTGCCGGGGGGTAGATGATCAGGCGACCACCGGATAGCCCTTTGCCGACATAGTCGTTGCCTTCACCGGCAAGCTCCAGGGTGACGCCATGGGCGAGCCATGCGCCAAACGATTGCCCGGCGGTACCCCGGGCCTTGATGTAAATGGTGTCGTCTGGCAAGCCGGCAAACCCATAGATCTCGGCAATGCGTCCGGACAGCATGGCACCAACGGTGCGATGGTAGTTCTTGATGTCGACCGTGATGTGTATCGGTTGGCGCTGTTTCAGGGCCGGTTCGGCTTGACGAATCAGCACGTGATCCAATGCCCGATCCAGGCCATGATCCTGCTGTTCGCAATGGTACGTCGCCACGCCCAAACCGGCGTCGACGCGGGTCAAAATCCGGGTGTAATCCAGTCCCCGCGCTTTCCAATGGTCGATGGCGCGACGCAACTCCAGCCGATCGCTGCGGCCGATCATGTCATTGAACCGGGCAAAGCCAAGCTGAGCCATGAGCTGGCGGACTTCTTCGGCAACGAAGAAAAAGTAGTTGATGACATGTTCTGGTTTGCCTGTGAACCGTTTGCGTAACTCGGGATCTTGAGTCGCGACGCCAACCGGACAGGTGTTGAGATGGCATTTGCGCATCATGATGCAACCTTCCACGATCAGTGGCGCCGTCGAAAAGCCGAATTCATCGGCACCGAGTAGTGCTCCGATGACGACATCGCGCCCAGTTCGCAAGCCGCCGTCGACTTGCACCGCGATCCGACCACGCAGTCGGTTCAACACCAAGGTTTGATAGGTCTCCGCCAAGCCAATCTCCCAAGGGCTGCCCGCGTGTTTGATGGACGTCAGCGGGCTTGCGCCAGTTCCGCCATCGTAACCGGCGATGGTGACATGATCGGCGTGGGCCTTGGATACGCCTGCTGCGACGGTGCCGACGCCAACTTCCGAGACCAGTTTCACCGAGATCCGCGCCCGCGGATTGACGTTCTTCAGATCGTGAATCAGCTGAGCGAGATCCTCGATGGAATAGATGTCATGGTGCGGCGGTGGCGAAATCAGTCCGACGCCTGGTGTGGAATGGCGAACCCGAGCGATCTGCACGTTGACCTTATGCCCAGGCAATTGACCGCCTTCGCCGGGCTTGGCCCCTTGCGCAATTTTGATTTGGATATCGTCGGCGTTGACCAGGTATTCGGTCGTTACACCAAAGCGCCCGGAAGCGACTTGTTTGATCGCTGAGCGTTCCGGATTCATCGAGCCATCGGTTAGTGGCCGGAAGCGTTCGGGTTCTTCGCCACCCTCACCGGTGTTGGACTTGCCGCCGATCGCGTTCATCGCCCGGGCGAGCGTGGAATGCGCCTCGTAGCTAATGGCCCCGAACGACATGGCCCCGGTGACAAAGCGTTTGACGATTTCGCTGGCCGGTTCCACGTCCGCAAGGGGAATCGGCGAGTCGGCGAAACGGAAGGCCATCAAGCCACGCAAAGTCAGCAGATGCTCGTTCTGTTCGTTGATGTGCTGGCAATACTCGCGATAGGTCTGGGCGTTGTTGGCGCGGCAGGCATGTTGCAGCTTGGCGATGGTGTCCGGTGTCCAAACATGGTCTTCGCCGCGCAGGCGGAACGCATAATCGCCGCCGACATCGAGTTGTTTGCGCAGAATTTGCTCGTTGCCATAAGCCCGGGCGTGCCAACGGCGCGCTTCTTCGGCCACTTCGGCAAGCCCAATGCCATCTACCCGACTCTCGGTGCCGGTGAAATAGCGTTGCACGAAGCTGCGGTTCAGTCCCACGGCATCGAAGATCTGCGCGCCACAATAGGATTGGAAGGTCGAGATCCCCATTTTCGACATCACTTTCTTTAATCCCTTGCCCACCGCTTTGGTATAGCGCGCCAACGCTTCGTCGATGCCGAGACGTTCGGGTAACTTCGGTAACAAGAATTGAATGGTATCGAAGGCTAGGTACGGATTGATGGCCTCGGCGCCATAGCCGGCGAGAGTGGCGAAATGGTGGACCTCTAGCGCCGCCCCCGTCTCGACCACCAAGCCGGAGCTGGTTCGCAAACCGCGTTGGATTAAGTGGTGATGGACGGCCGATGTCGCCAGCAAGGCCGGTATGGGGATAAAATCTCGGTTTGCGCTACGATCCGACAAGATCAAAATATTGTAACCGGCGAGCACGGCCTGTTCGGCTTCTCGACATAGGCGTTCGAGCGCGGGTTCCATTCCCACCGATCCCTCGGTTGCGGGATAAACGATGTGCAAGGTGGTGGTACGGAATGCCCCACCGGTGTTGTCTTCGATGTGGCGGATGCGTTCTAAGTCTTGATTGCTTAAGACCGGCTGGTTGACTTCCAAGCGCCAATGCTGACCGGCTTCGTTCAGCCCGAGCAGGTTGGGCCGTGGCCCGATCAATGAGACCAAGGACATCACCAGTTCTTCCCGGATCGGGTCGATGGGGGGATTGGTGACCTGAGCGAAATTCTGTTTGAAGTACGTCGACAGGTGCTTGGAACGCGCCGATAACACCGACGGTGGATTGTCCGCCCCCATCGAGCCGACCGCTTCTTGTCCGGTCATGACCATGGGCGTGAGCAGAAACTTGACATCTTCTTGGGTGTAGCCGAATGCCTGTTGCGCATCGAGCAACGTTTCTTCGTCGGGCGCCATCGGTGCCACATCGGTGGGCAGCTCGTCCAGATGCAACTGGGTCCGCCCCAGCCATTCCGCGTAGGGATATTTCGACGCCAGTTCCGCCTTGATTTCGGCATCGTCGATAATGCGACCTTGCTCGAGATCGATCAGGAACATGCGACCCGGTTGCAGCCGCCATTTCTTGATGATGCGCTCCTC
>CAZWQC010000088.1:0-5127 GCA_964635785.1 uncultured Ectothiorhodospiraceae bacterium | reverse complement strand
GTCGTCATCGGTGATGAGATAGCGGGCCGGGCGCAAGCCGTTACGATCCAAGGTGGCGCCGATTTGGCGGCCATCGGTGAAGGCGACGGCGGCAGGTCCATCCCAAGGTTCCATCAGTGCGGCATGGTATTCGTAGAATGCTCGTCTGGCCGGCTCCATCAAGTGGTTACCCGACCACGCCTCGGGAATCAATAACATCATGGCATGCGCCAAGGAGTAGCCACCCATGACGAGCAACTCTAGCGCGTTATCGAAGCAGGCCGAATCGGATTGGCCCTCGGGAATCAACGGCCAAATCCGATCCAGATCCTCACCCAGAATTTCCGAGCGCATCGTGTGCCGTCGTGCCGCCATCCAGTTGACATTCCCGCGCAACGTATTGATCTCGCCATTGTGGCAAATCATGCGAAATGGCTGAGCCAGATCCCAGGTCGGGAAGGTGTTGGTGGAAAAGCGTTGATGCACCAAGGCCAGCGCCGAGGTGAAGCGGTCGTCGTTGAGGTCGCGGTAATAACGCCCGACTTGTCCTGCCAGCAACATCCCCTTGTAGTTCAACGTGCGCGAAGACATCGAGGCGACGTAATAGCTCGTTTTGTCGAATCCGGCGGCACGAATGCCGTTATCCATTTGCTTGCGAATCACGAACAGCTTGCGTTCGAAGCTGTCCTGATCCGGGCAGCTATCGCCGCGGGCAATGAACACTTGGCGGATGACCGGTTCGGTCGGCAGGACGCTCTCGCCCAGATCGCTGTTATCCACCGGTACGTCGCGCCAACCCAGTACGGTTTGCCCACCCTCGCGCAAACGGGTTTCGACGATGTGCTGGACTTGTTCGCGTTGTTGGGCGTCGCGGGGCAGAAACAACATGCCAATGCCATACAGGCCCGCTGGTGGTAGCTCGAACGTGACCGCGGCGCGGAAAAAATCGTCCGGGATTTGCACGAGAATGCCGGCGCCGTCACCGGCTTTGGGGTCAGCACCGACCGCGCCGCGGTGGGTTAAGCGTTCGAGAATGGTCAAGCCTTGTCGGACAATGGCATGACTCTTCCGATTCTTGATGTGGCAAACAAAACCGACGCCACAGGCATCGTGTTCGTAGGCAGGATCATACAGACCCTGCGCCGGCGGTAAGGCACGCAGGCTCATTCAATTCCTCGATATCGGTTATTGATCCGGTAATCAGGTACGCTCGCGAACGCGCTGATGCGTAGCCCATGGTCCGGCAATCGCCTGACTGTCGCACTCAGTCCACCGAATTTGGGTGGGCTTTCGTCATAAAACCAAAGGGTTACTCGATTTGCGATTGCAGGTTCGTGATGATCTGACCGCTCAGGGTAACCAATAGCTGGCGTGCTGACAAATGTTTCGTTCCTTTCATGTTGGTTGCGGGCAATCGGCCACGCTCATGCACTGACTCTGCGCCTATTTGCCAAGCAACTCCGTGCGTGGCGGATTATGTCGCTGTGACTTGCGCGGTTTGCCGATCGCATTGTCGTGGAGTACCGATGCAGCCTCGAAACAACACCACATTTGTGCAAGACTCACGCGATCGGCCGGTTCATCCTTTTTTGCTCACAATGATGGCATACTTTGTCATGATGTTGTCATTTCAATACCCGTGTGGCGTGTACCACCGTCTCGGACTTGCGGCGTTGGCGATCGCAGCGAAACAACGTTGTGGCGAGTCCCCCGATTCCGCTGTCCCCGGTGCAGTTCACGGCTCGCGTCACGCGAATGACCACCGCAATATCGCAAAGCGACGATAACGCCTTGGCAGTTCGCGTCGCTGTGTTTACAATCGCCGTCTTCATTAGCCAGACCTGACCAACACGAGATGGAACGTTTACCAGAATTCATTGCCAATCATGCGTTTTTGTTCGTGGCGTTGGCGATCATTGTCACGATGATCGTGCTCACCGAACTGCAGCAGGCGTTTCGTCAATTCGCTGACCTATCCCCGGTGGATGCGGTCCGATTAATGAATGACGAAAACGCACTGGTTCTTGACGTGCGCGAAGACAAAGAGACCCGGGAAGGGATCCTGCACGGCGCGAAGAATATCCCGGTCGGTGTGTTGGAAAAACGCATCGACGAAGTCGGCAAGAACAAGGAGCGGCCGGTGTTGGTGTATTGCCGTTCCGGGAATCGCTCGGTGACGGCAAGTAACGTTCTGACGAAACATGGTTTTACTCGCGTCAACAATCTCAAGGGCGGTATTATCGCTTGGCAGAACAGTAACTTACCGGTTGTCAACCGGTAGATGCGAGATTCTTGCAGCAAGCGACCAGCGCAGGGTGGCTGGGTATGGTGGCTCAACCTCAAGGGGCATCGCCAGGCGCGTTAGACTCGCCTTTGACGTATCAACATCCGGCTCATCATGTTTTGCGCCCGTCCCCCTGCGAGTCACGGGGCGCAGCAGACATATTCTGCGAAATCTTTTACAACAACGAATAGGCTCGTTTGTTTGGAGCGTACCGGATGAGTGATCATCTACATATCGTGTGTCCCCATTGCAATGGAGTCAACCGCGTGCCGAGCGCGAAACTCGCGGACAGTCCGAAATGTGGTGCTTGTCACGAGCCGTTGTTTCGCGGGCAACCGATCGAGTTGACGACAGAAACGCTATCGCGGCATATCCGTAACAACGACATTCCGCTTTTGGTTGATTTTTGGGCGCCTTGGTGCGCGCCCTGTCGGGCCATGGCGCCAGCGTTTACCGAGGCGGCCAGCAAACTGGAACCGCATGTTCGGCTTGCCAAGTTAAATACACAAGACAATCCCACTGTCGCCAGCTCGTATCGAATCCGCGGGATTCCGACAATGATTTTGTTTCACATGGGCAGGGAGGTCAACCGACAAAGCGGTGCCATGGACGCACGCTCGATCTATCACTGGGTTCAAAGCAATCTCTAACGGGCAACCAACGAGGCCAATTCTATGAGCGAATCCACCAAGCCGGACGAACCGTCGCCACCGACACATCAGTTTGCCATTCAGTATCTCTATCTAAAGGACGCTTCTTTCGAATCGCCGCGCACGCCGGGTGTGTTTGGCGAAAAGTCAGCGCAAGAGATTAATTTGCAGCTTAACAATCAAGTTCAGCAACTCGGTGCAGACCGATTCGAGGTGACCCTGACCTTGACTGTGACGTGCAAAACGCAAGAGCACACGACCTACCTGGTGGAAATCAAGCAAGCGGGGATTTTCTTGGCCCAGGGCATCGCCGAAGCGCATCTCGATGGAGTGCTGAACGTGCACTGTCCGACGATTTTGTTTCCGTTCGCGCGTGAAGCGGTTGCCGATTTGGTCAACAAGGGCGGCTTTCCACAGTTGATGCTAAACCCGATCGATTTCAACCTCGTCTATCAGGAGCAGCTGCGCCGCCGCGCGCAGGAAATACCGGCGGCGTCGACCACCCGCCTGCAATAGCCCGTCGATGACGCAGGGGTATCGGGTCGCAGTCCTCGGTTCGGGATCCTGGGGTGCCGCGTTGGGTCTTTTGTTCGCGCGACGGGATTGCGCCGTGACGTTGTGGGTGCGTCGTGCCGAGGAAGCGGCAAGGATACGGGAAACACGCCGTCTGCAACGATTCTTGCCCGATGTGCCGCTACCGGACAAGCTGGCGATCGAGAGCGAGTTGGCCGCGGTTGTCGCCCAGAGTTCGGAACTATTGATTGTCGTTCCCAGCATTGCGTTCGATGAACTGCTGCTGCAACTAAGACCACTGTATACCGGACAGCGGATACTGTGGGCGACCAAGGGACTGGAACCCGGCACAGGTCGTTTACTCAGTGAATTGGTCATCGAGCGGTTGGGTGCCAACGTGCCCCATGGGGTGCTATCCGGACCGTCATTTGCTGGCGAGGTGGCGCGGGATTTGCCAACGGCGGTCACTATTGCCGCAACGCCTATGGATTTTGCCGAGGAGATGGCTGGTGTTTTGAGCGCAGGCAATTTTCGCGTCTATACCAGCCGTGATTTGGTGGGTGTACAGTTGGGCGGTGCGGTGAAGAATGTATTGGCGATTGCAGCAGGGATCGCCGACGGTCTTGGCTTCGGCGCCAACGCCCGGGCCGGTTTGATCACCCGTGGATTGGCCGAGTTAATGCGCTTGGGGCAAGCACTGGGGGCAGAGCCCACGACCCTGGTTGGTCTGTCGGGTCTCGGTGATTTGGTTTTGACGTGTACTGATGATCAATCACGCAATCGGCGTCTCGGCTTGGCGCTCGGGCATGGGGCTACACTGGCCGACGCGAAAACAACCATCGGCCAGGCCGTGGAAGGTGTCGACACCGCGCGTGTGGTGATGCAAACCGCGGCCCGCGTGGGTGTGGATATGCCGATTTGCCGCGCCGTACACGATGTCTTGTTTACCGATTTGGCGCCGGCGCGTGCCGTTGCTGCACTGTTCGAACGTTCCTTAAAGGCTGAATTCCATTGAGCCTGGGGCTTGGCTTGGATGTCGTCCTTTGTCGTCCGGATATCCCTCCGAACACGGGCAACATCATTCGATTGTGCGCCAACACCGGTTGTCGGCTGCATTTATTGCGGCCGCTTGGGTTTGCCTTGGATGACCGCCGCATGCGCCGGGCCGGACTGGATTATCATGATATTACCAGTGTTTATGTGCACGACAGCCTAGACGATTACCTCGCCGTACAACAACCGGCCAGGATTCTAGCGCTGACAACCAAAGGACACCACCGTTTTACAGAACTCGGTTACCAAGATGGCGACGCCCTTTTGTTTGGTTCGGAGACTCGCGGTTTACCGGTCGACGTGCTGGCGCGTATCCCACCTGGGCAGCGTTTGCGCATTCCGATGCTAGCCAATAATCGGAGCCTGAATCTCGCCAACGCCGCAGCAATCGTGGTGTATGAGGCGTGGCGCCAGCGCGGGTTTTGTGGCGGGATGTAGCGGCTAGGCTATCCTCCAGTGGGTCGTTAGCGACATGACCGCCGCCGCACTGGGTAACGGCGTGCACAGATTTCATTTGCAGTTATTGAGATGAACGTATCATGCCAATTGCCATTCCAACCGCGACGGCGGTGACCTTCGGCGTCTATCTAATGGTGTTGCTAGTGATCGGGGTATTGGGTTATCGGGCGACGAGGAGTCTGGCGGACT
>CAZWQC010000087.1:0-9509 GCA_964635785.1 uncultured Ectothiorhodospiraceae bacterium | reverse complement strand
GATGCGAACGAAACCATGGGATTACAGGTTTCTTGCAGTATCGGTATTGCGTTCTATGGGTCTGGAGAAATCAGTGTCGAAGAGATACTCAAACGCGCCGATTTGGCCATGTACGCAGCCAAACGTGCCGAGCGCAACACCATCCGTCATTTCAATCCGGGCATGCAAGAAGCCGTGGAGATCCACGCTTATCTTGAGGCCTCGCTGCGCACTGCGTTAGCGAGTCAAGAGTTTTTCCTGGTCTACCAACCTCAAGTCGAAAACAGTGGCCGTATCGGTGGCGTCGAAGCGCTGCTACGGTGGACCCGCGGCAATACGGAGATCATTTCCCCAGCCCGATTTATTCCGATCGCCGAGGAAACCGGGCTGATTGTGGATATGGGGTACTGGGTGCTCGAAGCAGCCTGCACTCAACTGAAAATCTGGCAGGCCACGCCGAGCACGCGAAATCTATCTGTTTCGGTCAATGTCAGTGCCCGCCAATTCTTGCAAACCAACTTCGTCGATCGTGTCACCAAAACCATCCATTACTTCGGCATCAATCCGGTCTATTTGAAACTGGAACTGACGGAAAACATGGTGATCGACAACATTACCGAGGTGATCCAGCGAATCGTTCAGCTCAAAGAGTACGGTATGGGCTTCTCATTGGATGATTTCGGCACGGGTTATTCATCGCTTTCCTACGTTCAGCGGCTGCCCCTTGACGAAATCAAGATCGACACTGCCTTTGTTCGCGACATCATCGACAATCCCAATGACGCCGCCATCGTGCGAGCCATCCTTGCCATGGCCCATGCGCTGGAGTTGCGGACCATCGCCGAGGGGGTCGAAACCCGTGCCCAACGCGATTATCTTGCAAAGAACGGCTGCCACGCCTATCAAGGGTACTACTTTGCCAAGCCGATGTCGCCACTGCAACTGAACGACTGGCTCCACCAACGCACCGACAACCGTGAAGGGCCATGACACTCGAAAACTATGCGATTTTACTGACCGGTGGCACCGGATCGTTCGGTCGCGCCTTCGTGCGGACAGTCTTGGCTTGTGCGCCGCAGATCAGACGTTTGGTGATTTTTTCCAGAGATGAACTCAAACAGTACGAAATGGCGCAGGAATATAGCCCGGAAACTTATCCCGGACTACGTTACTTCATCGGCGACGTGCGTGACCGGGCCCGACTTTACCGTGCAATGGAAGGCATCAATGTCGTTGTGCACGCCGCGGCGTTAAAACAAGTCACCGCATCGGAATACAACCCATTCGAAACGATCAAAACGAACATCCTTGGCGCGGAAAATGTCATCGAGGCGAGCATCGACCGCAACGTGTGGCGCGTGGTCGCCTTATCCACCGATAAAGCAGCAGCCCCGATCAATCTGTATGGCGCCACTAAATTATGCTCCGACAAACTCTTTACCGCGGCAAACAACATGCGCGGTCCGCGCGATCTCCGTTTCGCAGTGGTCCGCTACGGTAACGTCATGGGCAGCCGCGGCTCGGTCATTCCTTTGTTCTTGAAACAACGCGCCACCGGAGTCTTGCCCATTACCGATCCGGCCATGACCCGTTTCAATATCAGCCTGCAAGAAGGCGTGGACATGGTTTTGTGGGCACTGGAAAATACCCAAGGTGGCGAAATCTTCGTACCAAAGATCCCGAGTTATCACATTACCGACGTAGCGACGGCGATTTGCCCGCACTGTGAACAACGGATCGTCGGCATTCGGCCCGGTGAGAAAATCCACGAGGAGATGATCACAGCCAGTGACAGCTTCAATTCCGTCGATCTAGGCCCGTACTTTGCCATTTTGCCCTCCGCAGGTCGGCTAACCGCGGAATCCTATTGTGAGCGATTTGGCGGTCGCCCCGTTGTGCACGGTTATGCCTATAATAGCGGGACAAACCCAGATTTTCTGACCGTCGAGGAGCTGCGCGTTCTGATTCGCCGTCATTTGGACCCCGACTTCGAGGTTGTTGCGTAAATTCCCGCGTTCCGAGACAACTGATCCGAACGAAACGATCAAGGCTTGGTCTGGTTCAGCGCTGCCGCTAACGCATCGGCCAACGCCGAGTTATGTGGTGATTCCGTTTTTGACTGACCGGGCTCTGTAAAGTGGTGTTGCGCACCACGCTGTTTGCGGTCGCTTCGGAGTTTGCGGTCCTGCCGTGGCAAAGGCGTTGCCTCTTTCGTCACCGCCGCATCCAACGGTTCATCCAAACGCATACTCAACCCGATTCGCTGTCGCGGCAGGTCGACGCTCATGACCTTGACCTGCACGACATCCCCTGTCTTCACCACGCTGTGGGGGTCATGTACGAAACGGTTAGCCAGCAAGGAAATGTGCACCAATCCGTCCTGATGAACGCCGATATCGACGAATGCACCGAAATTGGTCACATTGGTCACAACCCCCTCGAGCACCATCCCCAGACTCAAATCCGCAAGCGTCTCCACGCCTTCGCGAAAGCTCGCCGTACGGAACGTCGGTCGTGGATCGCGGCCGGGCTTCTCCAACTCCCGCAGAATATCGGCAACCGTCGGCACGCCGAACAGGTCATCAGCGAACTGCGCGGGCAGCAACGTCGATAGAACCGCATGATTACCCATCAGTCCCGCCACCGATCGACCGGTATTGGCGACAATGCGCTCGACGACCGGGTAAGCTTCCGGATGCACCGCCGAGGCATCCAGCGGATTGTCGCCACCGCGCACTCGCAGGAATCCCGCGCATTGCTCAAACGCTTTCGCACCCAACCGTGTAACCTTGAGCAATTGCTTGCGGTTGGTGAACGCACCGGCACTGTTGCGATAAGCGACGATATTTCGTGCCAAACTCGGCGATAGACCCGCCACCCGACTCAGTAATGCCGGTGACGCCAGGTTGACATCGACGCCAACGGCATTGACACAATCCTCCACCACACCATCGAGACTACGGGCTAGACGGGACTGATTGACATCGTGCTGATACTGCCCGACGCCGATGGACTTCGGATCGATCTTGACCAATTCCGCCAACGGATCCTGCAATCGCCGGGCAATCGACACCGCCCCTCGCAACGAGACATCGAGGTCGGCTAATTCCTCCGCAGCAAGCGCCGAGGCCGAGTACACGGAAGCACCTGCCTCGGACACCAACACGGTCTGCAGGTTGCGTTCAGGCAGGCGTTTCACCAAATCCCGCGCCAACCGGTCGGTTTCCCGTGACGCCGTACCGTTGCCAATGGCGATCAACTCGACCGCATGGGTCACAACCAGCTCGCTCATCACAGCCAGGCTGCCTTCCCAATCCTGGCGCGGCGCATGCGGATAAATCGTCGCGGTCGTGACCACCTGCCCCGTGGTATCCACAACGGCAACCTTTACACCTGTACGTAACCCCGGATCCAATCCCAGTACCACTCGCGGACCACCAGGTGCCGCCAACAGCAGATCACCCAGATTTCGGGCAAAGACGCTGATGGCCTCGGCTTCCGCGGTTTCACGCAGTTTCGCCTTCAAGTCGGTTTCCAAGCGACCATGGAGCTTGACTTGCCAAGTCCAGCGTACGGTTTCCAGCAACCAGGCATCGGCTAATCGGCCGCGATCGGCAATGCCAACATGCATCGCGATCATACCGATCGCGGGATGCGGCTCATCGTCTGCAACGGGTAAGTCCAGCTTGAGTTGGATCACCGCTTCATTGCGACCGCGGAACAAGGCCAGTGCTCGGTGCGAAGGGATGGTCTTGATCGTCTCGGTGTAATCGAAATAGTCGGCGAACTTCTCGGCGGTTGCGCCGGCATCATCCTGTCGTTGCGAATGCACGACACCTTCTTCCCACAAGCGTTGCCGTAATACAGCGACCAGTTCGGCATCCTCGGCAAACCGTTCCATCAAAATATGCCGAGCGCCGTCCAACGCCGCCTTGGCATCCGCCACACTGCGCGCTTCGTCGACATAGGGCAAAGCGGTCGCCATCGGATCGAGCGTTGGCTGATCGAGCAGCGCATCGGCTAGTGGAGTCAATCCGGCCTCATGCGCGATCTGCGCTTTGGTTCGCCGTTTTGGTTTGTAGGGCAGATACAAATCCTCCAGCCGCGTTTTCGTCTCCGCGGCTAAGATCGCGGTCGCTAACGCGGGCGTCAGCTTGCCCTGTTCATCGATACTCGCAAGAACCGTGGCCCGCCTTGCCTCGAGTTCCCGCAAATAATCCAAACGTTCTGCCAAGGTCCGCAGCTGGGTATCGTCCAAACCACCGGTGACCTCCTTCCGATAGCGGGCAATAAACGGCACCGTGGCCCCCTCGTCCAATAAAGTGATCGCGGCGGCAACTTGAGTCTCGCGCACTTGCAATAATTGCGCGATGGTCTTGGCAACGGACAGCATTGAATTCCTCTTCAACTCGACTGGACCACGGGCTGGCGCGTCGGTGCGAGACTCGACGGCAGCTCACCGGGGGCATCATCGCGAGTTCTCACAACATCGTAGATAAACACGAAACTCATGATGAGCATGAGGGTTTCGATGACTAATACGGTAATCCCGGTGACCGGATCGCTCTCGATTTGCTTGGGCAACACGACCGCAATGAACCAGATGATGGCGGCCGTGACCGTCGCCCAAAGCAAATACGCCGGAATGGTTATGAAGGGTGCATTCTGGCGCAGCCTTTTTTTAACCCAAACTGCACCGGTCAGCAATGCGATCGCTGCAATCAATTGATTGGCCGAGCCAAACGAGGGCCACAAAACGGTGAACTTGCCACTCCAGGCGAGATAGATTCCAAGTGCCGCGGGGATGGTCGACGCAATCCACGGGTTGACCAAGACGCGATACAGCTTTTCCCGTTTATCCTTGAGGGGCAGCAGCAGCTCGGACAAGGTATAACGACCTAGACGATTGGTTGTGTCGAGTGTGGTCAGAGCAAACGCGGCTACCCACATGCCCGCGATCAGTTTCACCATACCGACTGGGATAAAGTTGAGCCAGGTGGCACTCACCATCTGCGCAAACGACTCGGTAAACAAGGCCGCTTTCGGGTAGCTGGCCATCATCGCATTGACATACTCCTGACTCCAATTTGCATGGGTAATGGATTGCCCCGCCGCTTGCATGAGATTCAAGCCGAAACCGGCAATCGCAATGATCACGATGGTCGACAAAAACCCCTCGGTGAGCATCGCCCCGTAACCGATGGTCAAGCCTTCCCGTTCGTTCGATAACTGTTTCGACGAGGTCCCCGAACCGACCAAGGCGTGGAATCCTGACAACGAGCCGCAAGCGATAATCAAGGGAATCACTGGCCAAAAGGGACTCGGTTCACCGTCACTGACGACGGGCGCAAAACTCGTAAAGGCAGGCGCGGTAAAGCCATGAAAACTGAACAATGCGCCGATACCACCGATCAATAAGCCGAAATAGAGCAGCCACGAATTCAAGTAGTCTCGCGGTTGTAAGAGCACGTTGACGGGAATCGCCGAGGCGATGATGGCGTAGAAGAACAACACTAACATCCAGGTATCGTAACTTGCGCTCACCGGCAGCAGTTTACCTCCCACGATCGATGCGATCAGCATCGCGATCCCGATCAACGTTGCCGGGACGAAATTCATCTTGACCCGATACATCAACACGCCAAGAACGAGCGCCGCAACCACCATAAAAAAGAAGGCAGACGGCACTGCCGGATCACTAACGAACATCCCCCCAATCACCGCGCCAAACGCCGCGATAATCAAAATCAACAAGAAAAAGACCAGCCAATAGAACAAACGGCCGGTTCGCTTGCTGATCAGGTCCGAGGCCACGAATTGAACGGAGCGACCATCATAGCGCACCGACGCCATCAGCGAGAGATAGTCATGCACCGCACCGACGAAGATATTACCGAACCACACCCAGAGCAATGCCGGTACCCAACCCCAAGCCAGCGCAATCACCGGCCCGATGATGGGCGCCGCCCCGGCGATCGACGCGAAGTGATGGCCGAATAACACCGGCGTTTTTGCCGGAATATAGTCAACCCCGTCATAAAGGCGGTTTGCCGGGGTATCGTCGGTTGCAGAAGCCTGCACGATACGATTGCCCAGATACCGACCATAGGTCAGGTATAGTCCGATATAGATGGTGATACCGAGAACCAAGATAAACGTCGTCACAGCCCGAGCCCTCCCGCTACAACATGGTCACGACCCGCTATTAGAATACGAGTCGCCGGTTCCTTCAAGACTACCTTTCTTAAGGTGTATCGCCAACAAGCCCGAGTGGTGTTCCGATGCCCATCGCTACCCTGACCTGCGCCAGGCAGTGGAGCGAGTGTTTCAGGCCGATACCCTCAGCTGGCCAATGTCATCTAGCCGCGCGCTCTCGCTTTGTGGAAGACTGGGCGTTCCCCCGGCCGGTATCGGCATCGTCGCTCGCCCCGGTGAAGTCGTCGGCAAACTGGGTGGCTACTTCCTGTTCGGGAATGGCATGGACCTTGTCGATGGCATCGCCAGCGATGCGGCAATTGCGGCAATCGCCATTCGTGACCGCACGACCAGGTTAAACGTCGCCGGCTCGAACAGCTCGCGATCGGCATGGCCGAGGCCTCACCAGAGGATGAGCCTTGCTGACCCGCAGCCGAATCGGTGCCTTCGGGCGGGCATTCTCCGGGTCGAACAACGCCTTAAAACCTGGCTTTCGGAATGCGGTAGGTCACCTGTTCGCCGAAGACGTTGAACCAGGTATCCGGATAGGTCATAGATAAGTCCATCCAGGGCGCCTAACAACTAATCTCGATAAGCCTCGTCGGTGCGGAAGGAATAATGCAAGCGACGCAACTTATGCACCAAGGTGACCACCACGGCCCGCCCCTCGGGGCTCAGGTTTGGCACAGCTCAGAAAATAATGCAAGCAAAAAAGTGACCGCCCCGATCTTGTAAAAACATTGACTTAAGTCAATAAATCAGATCAATCAAACAAAAGTTTTATCAATTTTTCATATTTAGGGGTTGACTCGCTGCTGATGGGAGGTCTACCTTTCGCTTATAAAGAATATCGCTCTAGGTAGAGCTTGTTCGGGTTGACATTCTTTAATGCGGTCCGATTAACTGTTATGCGTCTAAAAGCAAGCGTCAGCACTAAGATTGCAAATTTATGAAGATATATCTGGCTGGTAAAATTTATAATAATTGTTGGCGCAATACTATTGTAGATGACTTGCGTTGTGGGCCGCTAGGATTTTACGGATATGATGATATCCATCAAGTTTATTGGCCGGTAATGGAATCAAGTATTCTCTCGAAATTTCATTACACAGGGCCTTACTTTGTTGGCTGTGATCATGGTTGTTTTCATGTTCCCTCTAGCCATGGCTGGGGAGAACAAGGCTACTGTGGCTCACATACAAATGAAGATGTAAAAAACATTGTTTTTCAGCTCTGCAAAAAAGCCATCGACTCATCAGATATATTATTCGCTTGGATCGATAGTAGTGATGCTTTTGGAACCATTTCGGAAATAGCATATGCACATGCTCTTGGAAAGAAAGTTGCAATAGGGTTCGCGAGTGACTTTTCGGATATGTGGTTTTTATCAAGAATGGGTGTTTCAAAGACATGTTCCGGTACAACAGCAAGAGAGGCATTTATCGATTTAATGCAAGAAATAGGAGTAATCGAGAAGGATAATTCTGGTTATATCTATCTTATGCATGCAAAAGGCACAAATTATTACAAAATTGGAAGGTCTATTCACCCAACTAAGCGTGAATATCAACTTAACAATACAAAAGGCCCATATGATGTCGAGTTAATCAAACACATAAAAACACGTCACGATGTAAACGCTGAGAAACTATTACATGGCCATTTCAGCAAAAAAAGAAAACGCGGAGAATGGTTTGAACTCGACCCATTTGATTTGCACTTATTCATTTCATTGAACGAAAGTTCATTGAATAGCTGTCTCGATAGTCCGTCGTTTCTTTCAAACTTCGAGTCAAAACTAAAAAGCGCATAACAAAGCCATCCAGCCAGCGTAGAATGGGTAGAGCGGCCGTCTAATGACTGGCCGATTGCACCGACGGTCATCGGCCGCGAACCCCATCGACACCGCTGCCGAGGCTTGGGCTCGCTACGTTGACTGCTGACCTAACAAGACAAATGCACTCGGACATCAAAAAGCGCCGCTCGTTTCGCGCTCTGCTTTTTGCCGCCGCTGATTTACGGCGTTGGGCGCAATAGGATCTGATGATGCCGACGGTCTACATTGAGACATCGATTGTCAGCTATCTTCGGCAGAAGCCGAGCAACCATGTCGTGACTGCGGCTCGTCAGTTGCTGACGTATCGTTGGTGGCACCTTCACCGAACGCAATACGACCTTGTTATTTCGCAGTATGTGATAGATGAAGCATCAGCGGGCGATCCGGTGCTCGCTGCCGAAAGGATTGAGCTTCTTGATGGGATTCCGCTGCTTCCTCACGCGCCCGAAATTGCGGAACTAGCCGAACAGATCATTTCCATCCATGTGCTCCCGAACAAGGCACAAGTGGATGCCCTTCACATCGCGTCTGTTGCGTATCACGAGATTGACTATCTTTTAACTTGGAACTGCAAGCACATCGCAAATGCCAGAATCCTTCCCCGCATCTACGAACTATTCGCCAAACTTGGCATCTAGATACCAATTATCTGTACTCCAGACGAATTGTTAGGCGAGGATATAAAAGATGACTGACGCTGTAATTGAAGAACTACATGAGACTCGCAGAGCAATATCGGAAAAGTTCCACGGCGATACAGCAGCTATTGCAGCAGATGCCGCCGCTCGTCAGTCCGCGTCTGGACGTCCCGTTTGGCATGCGAAGACGCCCAACAAGAGCCAGGTAGGGTACGCATCGCGTACCTTACACTACAATCGGCATGGACGCTGATCGATTGGCTCAATGCCTGATTCGACCACGGCGCTTGTTCTTGTAAACGCGTTTTTTATACGCCGACGGATGGTACGCGGTACGTACCCTACGGAGCTAGCGTAGGATGCGGTGAGGAACGAACCGCATCAATCGTGCAAAATGACTCGACCGATGCGGTTCACTGCGTTCACCGCATCCTACGCGGGCTCAGGAGCCAGCGTAGCCAGCGTAGCAAGCGTAGGATGGGTAGAGCGACCATCTAATGACTGGCCGATTGCACCGATGGTTATCGGCCGCGAAACCCATCGATACCGCTGCCGAGGCTTGGGCTCATGATGGGTTTCGCTGCGCTCTATTGATCCTACGTTGACTGCATGCGAATACACACTTTAACCCATACGCAACG
The DNA here is from genome assembly GCA_964635785.1 of uncultured Ectothiorhodospiraceae bacterium. Classification (GTDB taxonomy): domain Bacteria; phylum Pseudomonadota; class Gammaproteobacteria; order CAYFSA01; family CAYFSA01; genus CAYFSA01. The sequence goes on along the minus strand of CAZWQC010000087.1, from coordinate 219 downwards.
TTGGCACGCCTACCACCATTTCGCGGGAACCGGACACCTTTGCCAAGGGCGGTTCAAGTCGTTGCTGGTTCAGGCCGATGAGTACTATCTCGCTGTGTGTCGTTACGTGGAACGAAATGTCGTACGAGCAAACCTGGTGGAAAGAGCGGAGGAGTGGCGTTGGGGTAGTCTTTGGCGGCGCCAATGTGGTACAACGGTTCAACGCGGCTTGTTGAGTGA
>CAZWQC010000086.1:6521-9512 GCA_964635785.1 uncultured Ectothiorhodospiraceae bacterium | reverse complement strand
CAGCAATAGCCCTGTGGCATCGGCATCGAGCCGACCGGCGATGTGTAGACCGTTGCGGTCAATGTCTGGCAAAATATTCAGCACGCTTGGATAACCGTCCGGTTGGTGTGAGCAAACGTAGTTGGCGGGTTTGTTCAGCATGAAGTAGCGTAATTGCGGCCACGACAGGGCTTGGTCGTCGAGAAGGACAATGTCGTCTGGGTTGACCCGCTCGGCCGGGTCGGTCATCAGGATTCCGTTTCGGTGGACGCGATTAGCCCGCAGTGCCCGCCGGGTCTCGGTGCGCGTAAGTGGGGTGACGGTCGCGAGAAATCGGTCTAAACGCATGGGTTATCTCTGCCGCGCGGGTTGGGTGTGGGTAAAATAATAATTGACTTGTTCGCCAGGATTGAGATAGTCGAAAACCTCGATTGGCACAGTGGCCGGCTTCAAAGTTTCGACGATCTCAAGGTCGGATTCCTCCACGAGGTCAATGATCAGTGCCTCTTCTTTGGGGATCGAGTCGCTGTATAAAAGAACATTCGGGCGGAGCAGGTTTTTCCGATTGACCGAGATTACCATGCCAATGCGGTCACCGCTTAGGCGGACCAATGTCCCAGGTGGGAATACGCCCATCAGACTGATGAATAGCTGCAGAGGCCGTTCGCGGAATTTGCTTCGTTGGCGGGAGAACATGCGGGAGACGGCCTCGTAAGGCGTCAATGTTCGGGCCGGGGTGACGGGATTGCACAAACTGTCATAGGTATCGGCGATGTGGACGATATCGGCGAGTTCGGAAATGGCTGGTCCTTTCAAGCCTTGTGGGAAACCGCTACCGTCCCAGCATTCGTGGTGTTGTGCGATCACGATGACGACTTCTCGCGGAAGGTAGCCCATATTCTTGGCTGCCGAGACCCCATACGCGGGATGCATTTCGTAGAGCTGGCGCTCGGCAGCGGTCCAGGGTTCCTGCTTGCGTAAAACTTTACCGGGAATTCGACTCTTACCGATGTCGTGGAACAGTGCGCCCTTGGTGAGCAAGGCCAGGCGATCGGCATTGAGGCCCATTGATTTGCCCAACAAGGCGGCCAGGACAGCAACGTTCATGACATGGTAATAACTGCTTTCTTTCTCGTCTTTGTAGTTGACTAGATGGACTGCCACATCACGGTCGGCTGTCAGTTTGGTGACCATGTCCTTGACCAGCGTCTCGGTTGCCTCGGCGGCGAGTTCGGAGCTGGCGAGGAGGTTCTGCATGACTTGTTTAACCAAGCCTACCGACTGGCGATAGTTGTTCTCACATTGTTGGATGCGCGTTCGACGTTGCTTCAAGCGTTCGATGCGCGCCTTCTTTTCTGCCCACAGTTGGTCGCTGGCGCTCTCAATGGTTGCGGTCGGGACTTCCTGCGTTTCGTCATCCGCAAGCGGAAGGGCATCACTGCGGTCGGGGTCGTATCGGATTCGCGGTAAACCCAACGCCCGTAACGCGGCCAGTTGCTTCTCGTTACGGATTTTGAAGCTGTTCGTCAAAAACGGGTGGTCCAGCCAGGGGAGATCCAGGCTGACAAAAACGCCGGGGCGAAGTCGTTCGATGTCGGTGTAGAGTTCAGCCATTGGAGATTCCTGCACTAGCCGGCGCTTGCGGGAGGGTTCGAAAGACACCGCTCGATTGGTTTATGCAATCAATGGTCCAGTCCGTTGTTGTCCGGCAAGTCGCCGAACCATCAGGACACTACCGGTATCCTGCCATGGGAAGTTCCGCTCATCGCTGTCGTTTGGGACGTAATGAGGCCCCAATGCGGTCGCGCCGTTCGATCGTTTCGATAATGCCTTTTCGTGGGCCGATACCGAACGGGGTGGTGTTCGTTCGTTTTACCAGTTTTGCTTGTATCGATCCTTGCCTGAGTTCTGGCATCCTTTGCCCTTGCGGGGGAAGGGACGCAGCAGAGTTGTCGGTAAAAGCTGTCGGAACAATTATTATCCCATGGTCGATCGAGTACCCTGATAACGGCCTCGCGGTAGCGCCGCGGTTATGATGCAGGCGATGATTTCGGTGAAATGAGACGCGGGCCGGCATAGTTTTGCAAGATGCGTTCGACGTAGGCCTTGGTTTCCGGATAAGGTGGTATGCCGCGATAGCGGTGCACGGCGTTCGGTCCGGCGTTATAGGCTGCAAGCGCCAAGGAAACATCGCCGGAGAAGGTAGCCAACATTTTGGCCAAGTACGCGATGCCACCGCGGATGTTTTGTTCCGGGGCAAATGGATCGGAAACGCCCATCGCCGCGGCGGTTGACGGCATCAGCTGCATTAGCCCCATCGCGCCGGCTTTCGATACGGCTTGGTGGTCAAAACACGATTCGACGGCGATTACCGCTTTGGCGAGGGAAAGGGGAATGCCGTGGCGAGCCGATGTGGCTTTGATACTCGCGTGATAGCGTAGATAACGCGCTTCGAGATCGCTCCTGCGCAATCCCCGGCATGGCTGGTCGTTAGCCGCAGGTTGGCCACGTCGTCTGATGAGCTTGTAGCCAAGGGATTGTTGCGGGCGGTCGGTGAATAACAACGTGCCATCGCTTTTGCGATAGGCATATATCTCGGCGTGTGCTGCGACCGGCACGGCCACCACCAGCCAAATGGCGATGATCAAGCTAGCTTTTGGTTTGTGTGTCATAGGATGAGATATCAATCATTGTCGAAGTTCTTGCGTCCCTGCCCCCGCGGAGGCGGGGACGCAAGACCGTACTCTGCGAGAATTTTTTCAACCATCACCACTCGATGGAACGGGTCGCAGGTCGAATTGTTCTCGAATTCTGGCCGTCAGGTGGCTTCGTTTCGAACCTTTACCAAAATCATGCCGACAGTAACACAAAACGACACCTTTCATCCACTTGAGATGGGCAAGATCACGGCTGGTCTTGACGCGTTTGCACGACGTCAGGTCAGTTCACTGACCATTGTCGATTGCATCGACTCAACGAATGCCTACCTTCAGCGAATGCGCACGCCGCAAT
>CAZWQC010000086.1:0-6511 GCA_964635785.1 uncultured Ectothiorhodospiraceae bacterium | reverse complement strand
GTTGCCATGTTTGCTTGGCTGAGACTCAATCCACTGGACGCGGGCGCCGCGGGCGACGATGGCTGTCGCCGCGAGGCAATGTTTATCTCTCGCTTGCGGCAATGGTACCCGTTGCGGCAGTGTTCCGGCAGAAGCTTTCATTGCTCGCCGGTGTGAGTATTGCGCAAGTGTTGACCCGGCTCGGTTTGAACGGTCACGGGCTGAAGTGGCCCAATGACCTTTATGTCCATGGGCGCAAGCTGGGAGGGGTGCTAATCGAGTCCGGCAGCGATGGTGTTGGCTTGGTCTATACCGTGATCGGTGTCGGGATCAATATCGATTTGAAAGAGCAAGCGGTGTCGGTCACTCCGGCGGCAATCGACTTGGTCAGTTTGCTCGGGGAGAAATCGCCGCCACGGGAAGTGTTGGTCGCCGAGTTGATCAACGCCTTGGTGCCATTGTTGGCCGAGGAGGGTGGTAGAGGTGCGTTTTCATGGTTCCCGGAACAATGGCGACAATACGACTTGACCTTTTTGCAAACGGTTCAGGTTACCGGAGCCAACAATCGGTGTTTTCGTGGAATTGGCCGCGGTGTCGATGATCGCGGTTGCCTCCTGATTCAGGTTGGAGACCAGCGGGTTGCGGTGGATAGCGGTGAGGTCAGCCTCCGGTTTGCTCCATGATCCTGTTGCTCGATGTCGGTAACACGCGGGTCAAATGGGCCTTGGCCGATGGGTGGGTGTTGTCATGCCACGGAGCGACGCAGGGATATGCCGACGATGAACTCGATCAGCTGATGCGACGGGCGCGGCACGCGGTGGTCACGAAAATCGCCATCAGTCATGTTGCCGGTGTCGGGTTGGCCGAGCGAATTTCGCAACGGGCCCGCGCGATGAAATTACCCGAACCGGTGTTTTTCTCGGTTGCGTCATCGGTACGTGCAGTGACGGCGGCTTATCCGCAGGTAGGCATCGATCGTGTCCTCGGTTTGGTTGGCGCTAGACAAATCGAGTCAGGGGAGGCCATTGTCGTTGATGCGGGTACAGCGGTCACGGTTGACGCAGTCGATGCGACCGGCCAGCATCTCGGTGGTGCCGTTTTGCCTGGGCGGCAGCTGATGTGCCGGGCCTTGTTGGCTGGTACGCACGGAGTGAATGAGTGCTCGGGCAAGGCGCGGTTGGTTTTCGGCCGGTCCACTGCCGATGGGGTGAGTGCCGGTTGTTTTTTGGCTTGGGTTAATGGCATTAAGGCCAGCCTGACGGAGATGTTGACGACGATGCGATCGGCACCGATTTACGTCACGGGTGGCGATGGTCCAGTTGTTTCGGATGAACTCGACGCTGCGGGTATGGCCCATCGCTTCGAACCAACGTTGGTGCTAACGGGTTTGTTGGCGGAGTCACGGGCGACTGAACGACAATGCGTGTTCTAGTCGTTGTCTTGCTGTGTGCCAATCTTGGCTATTTTGTATTGGCGATGGTCAATTATCTGGGCGAGCGTGCGCCACTTGCCCGGGAAACCGATCGCGATGTCGCGATGGAACTTGACGTGCTGTCGAGTGAGGTTGTGTCAAGGCAAGGCAAGGAAGCGACCACTGCAAGTCTGGTCGGCGACGAACTGGACCACGTTGAGCCGGCGTGTATGGTGTTGGGTGTGTTCGAGCGTCGCGAGTTGGTCGAGCAAATGCGGGCGCGTTTGGCTAACATCGACGGATTGGATGTCGCGTCCGATTCGATGCGGTTTACCGAGTCGCTCGGGCATTGGGTGTATCTTGTCGCGCCGCAGACACCACAGGGAAGAAAAGGACTAGTCGATCGTCTCGTCGCTGATGGGATCGAAGATTATTACGTACTGATGGACCCTCGGGTTGGCGGAGCGATTTCGCTGGGGTTGTATGCCGCCCGGGCGAATGCGCAACGGCGGGCAGCGCAGATTCGTGCGTTAGGAGGCTATGAACCCATGGTTGGACGGCGCTATCGTGATCGGGAAGTGTTCTGGCTGCAATTGGCGGGTTCGAGTACTGGTCTTGCAGACGCAGTTGCCCTCCTCGAATCCGCTGCGGACATGGCTCCGCCGGGGTTGAAGTGGTCACCGAGTGCGTGTGACGAGGTCCGTCAGTACGCCTTGCGCTTGTTCAAACGGGAGCAAGACGAATCGATTGATCTCGGTCGTTGACCGTTCGATCGCTTTGCGGTTGAAAATACGATCGAGTGGTTGCTTTGTCGGGTCGCTCGTCTGTATCATCCCCAGTTTCGATGCTGGTGTAGCTCAGTTGGTAGAGCAGCTGCCTTGTAAGCAGCGGGTCGCAGGTTCGACTCCTGTCGCCAGCTCCAAGTGTTTGTGGCCGGTCCATCCGAACTTCGGCGGCGATCGCCTGCGACATCGATCAATCTAACTGACGACGCTACGAGCGCAGACGGTTTAGGAATGCTCATTACGGTCAAGTGCTTCGCGAATCTGCGCGAAACCGTCGGCATCGATACGCAATCGCTAGCCGTGAACGGGGCGCCGACGATAGCCGATATTTGGTGCGACCTGACGGCGTCCAGCGATTACCCTGCCGACGTGTTTTGTGCGCTCAACGGTACCTACGCCACGTCCGCAACGCCGGTTGCCGATGGCGATGAAGTGGCGTTTTTCCCATCCGTTACGGGGGGATAACGGTGCCTATCGAGCTGGCCCCTGTTCCTTTCGACGCGTTTGCCAAGCTGGCTGAATTCGTTGCACGGCAACCCTTGCCCATGGCAGAGGTCGGTGCTAACGCGGTGTTTGTCGGCACCATGCGCAGCGACAACGATGGCGACACCGTTACGGCCATGTTCATGGAATACTATCCCCGGATGACGCATGACGAGTTTTGCCGGATTGAACAGGAAAGCAAACAGCGTTGGCCGATTCACGATGTATTCGTGGTCCATCGGGTCGGCGATATCCTGCCGGGGGAGAACATTGTTCTGGTGGCGACCTGGTCACGGCAGCGGGCGGCAGCTTTCGATGCTTGTCGATATATCGTTGATGAGTTCAAGCATCGTGTGCCGCTGTGGAAACGAGAAACCTTGAGCGATGGTCGTCATCGCTGGGTGTCACCGCCGCCGGGCGAGGTAGCGAGGGGGCAAGCGAGCGAGAACTGCCGAAAATCGGGTTGAATCTCGAGTAAACTGAGCTTTGCCTGCGGATGCATTGGCCAATATGCAGCACCGGTATCGACGTAGTAGAAGTTGCCGAAATGCGATACGGTTTGGACCGGCGTATGGCCACAAATGACGGCGTCGATGCCAGCAACCGAGGCGAGGCGGTCGTACCGATGCTGTTGGAGCAAGCGTTTCCGTGACCAGAGGCTTTCGAGAACCACGAGGCTGTCGGTCGATAACGCACGGGTGAATTCTGGCCAACTCAGCGGTTGCGGAACATCGGCGTGAACGATGCCGATCAGTCCGTTCGCGGTCGGTACCTCTAGCGCGATGGGCAGCATCGGTACCAAGGTCAAGAATTGACGGCGGCTGGTTTCTGCCAGGTTTCGCCACCACTGTCCCCCGTTGCGCTCGATCCACTCATGCCAATCGGCTGGGTTGGTCTGTGCGCTCAGCAGCATTTGCTCGTGGTTTCCCATGACGCTGAAGAACCATGGCTTGGCCAGATACTCGAGGGCAAGTTCGGATCGCGGTCCGCGATCGATCAGATCGCCCACAGCAATGATGCGGTCTTTGCGAGTGTCGAATGCGACCTGTTGCAACAAGGTAGCGAGTTCGAAAAACATGCCATGGATGTCGCCGACGACGAAATCACGGCCGTGCTCGTTTCGCGCGAGTCGCTGGTGACGCGGGGTGCGAGCGGCGGTGTTCACTGCCTGCCCCGTTGGCAACAAAACAGAGTTAACATGTCGGTGGTGTGCTCTCATGGAGGTCGCAATGTTGCCGGCTAACCGTATCTGCGTACACCAATAAAACGCAATGTTCCCCATCGAATCGGAGAGGTCCAACATGTCGCCGGGTTGCGTGATGGTCGACCTAAAGGGAACCGACCTGTTGCCAGAAGAACGTGAGTTGTTGGCACACCCGAATGTCGGCGGCATCATATTATTTACCCGTAACTACCATGATCGTGCGCAATTGGCCGAATTGATTCGATCCGTTCGGCAAGTGCGGGAGGCGCTGTTGATCGCCGTGGATCATGAAGGCGGTCGTGTACAGCGTTTTCGCGATGGCTTTACTGAGCTCCCACCGGCCCGGCGCCTCGGCGCATTGGCGGCAGTGGACTTCGGTTTGGCGCGGCGGCGTGCCACCCAATTCGGCGGATTGATCGCGGCTGAACTGCGAGCGTTGGACATTGATTTCAGTTTTGCGCCAGTGCTCGATCTGGATCTCGGCATCAGCGGTGTGATTGGCGACCGGGCGTTGCATTTCGATCCGTATGTGGTCGCCGAACTCGGGAAGGCGATCGTCGCTGGTATGCGTGATCTTGGTATGCCGGCGGTCGGTAAGCACTTTCCGGGTCATGGCGGTGTGGCCGCGGACTCGCATACCTGCCAACCCGAAGATGGGCGTTCGTTTTCCGCTCTAGCGGCAAACGATCTCATTCCCTTTCAACGATTGGTTGCGGCCGGGATTCCTGCCATCATGCCAGCTCATGTGCGTTATCCGGCGGTCGATGGGGCACCCGCCGGCTTCTCCCGGTATTGGCTACAAACGGTTTTGCGCGAGCAATGTCGCTTTACCGGTGCGATTGTTTCTGACGACTTGAGTATGGTGGCAGCGACAACCGTGGTTGAACCGGTGGCCCGGGCGGAATCTGCGTTAGCAGCGGGTTGTGATCTTGTTTTGCTTTGCAATCAACCGGATACGGCGGCAAAGGTCGTCGAACAATTGACCTGGCCAATGGACCCGGTGGCATTGCAAAGACGGCTGTCGTTGCGGGCGGATCGAAGTCGCGACGTCGCTTTTGGGCGGGATTGGCCATTGTGGCAGGCGGCGCATGCGGCATTAGACGTGTCCGCTGCATCGAATTATGTTACGCTCGATTGACAACCGCTGGGTGCGATGGTGAAACTTAAGCACCGGTTCGCCAGGCGAGGGCATGAGCGATGATGCCTGCTTGATGACCATGAAACAAAAATGACGAAGCGACGGGGGGGGATCGCGATGGTAGTGGCGCTGAGCGAGATTGAGCAAGTCGAGCGAGAAGCTGATTGTCTTTACGAATCAGCGCAAGTCGATGCGGCGTTTGAGCGTATGGCGAGCTTGCTCAACGAACGGCTCGAGCAAGCCAATCCGCTTGTTCTCGCGTTGCTGACCGGTGGTATTGTGACGGCGGGTGTGCTCCTGCCGCGGCTGCGCTTCCCCTTGCAGCTCGATTATATCCATGTCACGCGATACCGGGACCAAACAGCGGGGGGAGAATTGGAATGGCGTGCGCTACCCCGTTTGGCCTTGGCCGATCGTTGTATCGTCCTAGTCGACGATATCCTGGATGAAGGTCATACCTTATCGGCGGTCTCTGATTGGTGTCGTACTCAAGGGGCGAGGGCGGTGTGGACCGTCGTGTTGGTCGATAAGCCAAGTGAACGGCGTAAACCGGGGGTTACTGCCGACATCGTCGGTTTGACGGTGCCCGATCGCTATGTGTTCGGCTACGGGATGGACTATAGAAGCTATTGTCGCAATTCCGCTGGGATATACGCCGTCAAGGGATTGTAGCCGATTGCCGCATGCGACAGCTTAGCAAAAGAGGAGGGGAATATGCCTGATCTAGCGATAATCGGCGGTACCGGGCTCGATAAGCTGCCCAATCTGACCGATATCCGGCGGGAAGTGGTCCATACGCCGTATGGTGAGCCCTCCGGTTGGTTGACTCACGGTCGGCTGGGTCGCAAAGAAGTGGTTTTCTTGGCGCGGCATGGCTACAGCCACAGCATCGCGCCGCATGCGATCAATTATCGGGCGAATCTTTGGGCGCTGCATCACATCGGGGTTCGCGATATCGTCGCCGTCGCGGCAGTCGGTGGTATCGGACCGGAAATGGCGCCGGGACGGCTGGCGCTACCGTCGCAGATCGTCGATTATACCTATGGTCGCGAACATAGTTTCTATGCTCAGGATCGAGAAATCGTCATGCACGTGGACTTCACGGCACCCTATTGTGCCAGGTTGCGCGAGTGCTTGCTCAAGGCGGCTCAGCATGCCGGTATCGATATGGTACCCCAGGGTACCTATGGGGCGACACAGGGGCCAAGGTTGGAGACGAAAGCGGAAATCGATCGCCTAGAGCGAGATGGTTGTGATCTGGTGGGGATGACCGGGATGCCCGAGGCGGGTTTGGCGCGCGAACTCGGGTTGTGTTACGCCAGTTGTGCGGTCGTGGCGAATTGGGCAGCCGGACGTAGTGAGGGCGAGATTTCCATGGCGCACATTCAAGCCAACCTCGAGCAGGGCATGGCCCATGTCAAGCGCGTTTTGGTTGCTCTGGCTGCATTGGAAGATGACTGATTTGACCGGTTATGCGTTTTATCGATTTTTGCAAAAGTAACCGGAGTCCC
>CAZWQC010000085.1:0-9516 GCA_964635785.1 uncultured Ectothiorhodospiraceae bacterium | reverse complement strand
GGGACAGGCCTTGAAGGGTTGTTGGCCATGGTGGATATCGTAAAGGTTGACGTGTTGGCCGTGGCGCCGACGAGATTGGAAAGGACCGTCAAAGATTTACGAGCCCAGCGGAAAGTACTGTTAGCCGAGAAAATCGAGGATCAGGCGACGTTCGAGCGTACGAGAACGTTGGGATTTGCGCTGTTTCAAGGGTACTTTTTCAGTCGACCGGAAATCGTGCCCGGACGCAAGATTTCGGCCAGCGCGGCGACGAAGGGACGGTTGCTACAGATGTTTTCCTCGCCCGACGTGGATCAAACAGAACTGGTGGAAATCATTTCCAACGATCCGTCGCTGAGTTACCGTCTATTGAGGTACATCAATTCGGCTGGTTTGAGGCAAGGTCAGGCCATCGAATCCATTGCGCATGCGACCGTGCAACTGGGGATGAGGCGGACGCGGCAGTGGTTGATGGTGGTCGTTTTAGCCGATCTCGATCCGAGCGCGAAAGCGGCGGAGATCACCCGAACGAGTGTCCAGAGAGCCAGATTTCTCGAGCAAATCTGCCCGAATGCCTCGGTTTGTCCGCACCCGCCGCAAGGCATGTTCATGTTGGGCCTGTTCTCAAAATTGGATGCACTGCTCGGTTTGACGATGGCGGACGTGCTTAACGATATGTCGGTCGATAACGAGATTCGGGATGCGTTGTTGGGCGTGCGCAATTCCTCGCGGCAGTGGTTGATGTTATGTGAGGGGTTGGAAGCCGGTCGGTGGGATCAGGTCAGAAAGACTTTGACCGAAATGGGCATTACGGAAATAACGACGGCGGTGGTCTTTGCCCGGGCGAGTATCTGGGCGAGGGAGGTACTCGGTGTTTAGCTTGCTCAGCATCACGGTACCAAATCCCGATGTATTTAGTCCTTGGTGGTCGCACTGAGCTTGAGATGGACTGTTGCGAATCGATTCGAGCAGGTTTATTTCATTTTCGCCGGAATAGACCCAGAATAAACTTAAGCGGTGATCCCAAGCGCCTAGAGTGTGCGCTATCACCGTCCGCGTCGGTGTGGGCAAGCGAGACGTTGTGACGTTGTTTTCTGATTTCGGCCAATAATTCTTGTTCGAGGTTTGCCACCAGTTGAAACCGCAGTTTGGCCGTTTCGCTCAAGCCGTGCGACTGTTCTTTCTTTTTCCGCGCGAAATAGTCCAGTACGAACTTCTCCGATGCCAGGAAAAAATTGATCATCTGGGCTGGATCGAAAACGGAGGCGTGCCGAGCGACCACATGCTGGGCCGAGCGCTCTTGAAGTTCGCAATACCGACTCAGTAAGGCGAACAAGAGTTTTTTGATGTCGGTGATGACCTCTCGCGCCCGTGCGAGAACGTGACGATTGGTACTGGCAAGAACAAAGTCGTCGAGCCATTTGATTAAATCATGTTCCGACACGAAAATCTCGTGTTTTTTCAATTCTTCCTGGAGCTCATCCAAAGCCATTCGTTTGTTACCGAGCCAACCTTCCCGCGATTTGCGCTTTTGCTGCATCGATCCGAGTATTTCTCGTTCCATGGAGTCGATCCGAGACTGAATATGAATCTGCTGCTGATGTTGTTGGCTAATTTGGTGGCGTTTGTTGAGCATAGACAGTTTGATCTCGCTCAGTCGTTCGACCAAATAGGGGGTCATCAGAAATTCGATGGTCATGACGTCCTTGGTCAATTTCTCGATGGCCTTCTCGAATAGATGGCGATAAATCGATTCGCTTGGTATGTGTTCATGCAACAGGTTAAGCTGTTTTTCTTTATCCAGCAGCAGTTTGGTCAAGGATTGCTCGCCACGGGTCAGTCTAGCCCAGTGGATATACATGTCGCTTTTCAGGCGACGGACCAGGGCGGCATCGGCTCGACCCGCTGAATTCAGCGCTTGTCGGCTTGCATTGAACTCTTTGAGTGCGTCGGCAAACGGTCGGGTTTCCGATTGGATATCGTCACTGCGAAACGTTTCGAGGATGGTGACGACATCCCCGGAAAATTGCTCACGCAAGTGCCGGCGCTTTGCCATGTCTTCTTGCATGGCAGCGAAGATAAGATGCTCAACTGCATCGCGCTGGCTGCTCGACAGTTTTCGCAAATCATCTTCGGTCAGGTTTTCGGGAATCTTGCTCGGCGGAATCTGCGTGATCTGCTCGATGGGGATTTTTTGCAAGAGTGCGATGAACGCATCTTTAGCCATTGCCGATTCGGTCATGTGACAAAACCACCTGTTAATGAACTAAGAAGCATTGCCGACGCAGGCCCCGAACGAAGCCGCCGAATGCTCATGAGCGTAAGCAAGTTCTCGCTTTCCGGTGACATTCGAAAATCGGTACAACGTATCGAACCCTGTGGGGTTGTACATAAACTCAGACAATACGCAAAGCCAATACCATAGGCTACACGAAACCGGTTTCCTCTGCTTGCATAGGATCTGGAAACACCAATGAACCGCACCGCCGGGTGCTTAAAGCAAAGCCGACCGAGGGTATTGCAAAAGTGTGACAGGCACGTCGAGGGGAAACGGGTCGTTACGTTGGCGCGCAGTATCCGGATCTTAAACGGTGTTGTCAAGTTGGTTGGATGACGGTACACGGAAAGCCAAAGGAGTAAGGTAGCGACGACGCGTCTGACAAAGACGCTGCGGGCGCAAGGCATCGTAAGAAGATGACAAGCGTGGGTCATGGGTTGTCCGGCACCGGTCAATGTTTGACAATGATCGACAACGGTTACATCCGACCCACTGACGGTTGAATGGGTGAGTCGGACGCAAGCGGATTTGACCTTATTCGCTGGTGAGAAAAATGTCCTTGTAGCCTGCGTAAAGGGAGCCCGTCAACACTGGCAAAAGGACGAGCCAGCCGAGTGCAAGGGGAATCGTTGCAACGATTGCGAGCAACAAGGCGACCAAGCCATAGACGAGAAAAGCGGGAATATTGCGCAAACAGCCTTTGAAACTCGCTTGCATTGCGGCGACTGCCGGCATATCGTGTAGGGTCACCAAGGCCGGAGCAAACCAATAGGCCATCAATAGTGGAACAAGCAATACGAGTGCGACGAGGACCGCGATGGTCAGCATTAGCAAGCCAGCGGTTAGGGCCTCGGGAGACGACTCGAGTGCGCTCAACTGGCCGGTCGCGCCAAGTGTGCCAAACGCGAGCGCGCCAGCAAAAAGCATGATGAGCACACTTGCGACCATATATAATACGCCAACCAAGGCAAGGTTGCCCCGATTCTGCTTGAAGCCTGCAAATAAGTGATCGATTTGCAATTCCTCGTTCCGGTCCAGGGACTGGCAGCCAAGCAATAGGCCGCCGGTGAAGATTGGGGCGAGGACGTAAGCCAGCAGACTCAAGAACGGGATTAGCCCGAGCAACAACATCAGCCCTAGAAAGATGAGAAAGATCAAGATCCAATTGCCCGGCTGACGTTTGAATAGATGCCAGCCAGTGCCAAACCAGTCAAGACCGTGTGTTGCCGCGACCTGATTGGGCTTTTCCCGTAGCTGGCCGATGTTTGCACTGGGTTCGACGACGAGATTGGCGCTCGGTGCCGCGTAAGGATTGGGTTCGTTCATTGGTTTGCTCCGAAGATTGAATTAACGTGGCAAGTTTAGCAGCCCAATGTTGCAGAAGTTTTATTGTGGTATCGATTCATTGTTAAAAACCCTTTTGGAGCCGTGAAGTGTGGTCCTGCACAGAATTGGGTGGTTTCTCGAGCATCGGACAGCAGTCACTTTTGCAAGAATCTTGAAATTTGATGAAACGGTCGCAGCGACCGGTGTGCGCCGGCGAGCGGGGTGTGTTTGTTCTTTTTGGAAACAGGTTGATGGCCCATGTCCGCGACGCTCGAATTAACCCGTGAGCTTATTGCCCGACCATCGGTGACGCCCAACGATGCTGGCTGCCAAGCATTGCTGCGCGATTACCTGGCACCGATGGGCTTTGGTTGTGAGGCAATGCGCTTCGGCGAAGTGGATAACCTATGGTTGCGTCGTGGCGATGCGGCACCGGTCGTCGTCTTCGCCGGTCACACCGACGTTGTGCCCGCGGGGCCACGAGAGCAATGGCGTTTCGATCCGTTTACGCCGACGCTGGTGGATGGATTGTTGTATGGCCGTGGTGCGGCGGATATGAAAAGCGGGGTCGCCGCAATGGTGACTGCCTGCGCGCAGTTCGTTATGCAGTATCCGGATCATCCCGGTTCGATTGCGTTGTTGTTGACCAGCGATGAAGAAGGTCCAGCGGTTGACGGCACACGCCGGGTGGTCGAGGTGCTAACAGCGCGCGGAGAATGCATCGATTACTGTGTCGTTGGCGAACCCTCGAGTATCGACAAGCTTGGGGATTCCATCAAAACCGGCCGGCGCGGATCGCTGAATGGTCGCTTGACGGTCCGAGGTCGACAAGGTCATATCGCCTATCCGCAGCTGGCGGATAATCCCATTCATCGTCTGGCGCCGGCATTACTGGAATTGACGACCACGCACTGGGACGATGGCAATGCCTTCTTTCCGCCAACTCAATTCCAGGTTTCCAATCTTCAGTCGGGGACAGGAGCTGAAAACGTCATTCCTGGTGATTTGGTTTTGACCTTTAATTTCCGCTTCGCCACCTGTAGCACTGCGGAACATCTGCAAGTGCGGGTGCGGGAGATTCTCGATCGCCATGGTCTTGAGTATGCCCTTGAGTTTCGCCTGTCAGGAGAGCCCTTCTTAACGGAACCGGGGCGGCTGACCGATGCGGTTGGTGATGCGGTCGAATACGTGATGGGCTACCGGCCGGTGTTATCGACCGGCGGTGGCACCTCGGACGGGCGCTTTTTGGCGGCGGCCGGGATACCGGTCGTCGAACTTGGGCCGTGCAACGCGAGTATTCATCAGATCGACGAACATGTGCATGTGGCCGACCTGGATCGTTTGCAGCGGATTTATATCGAGATTCTGGATCGATTGTTGAACGAACGACGGCAGGATGATAACCAAGTCGGTTAGTCCCAGTGGAACAACAATGCAGCGATGGCCAAAAATAAGAAAGTCATTGCCGCCAAGGTGATCAGCTGAGGGGCAATGTTCAACCAGCCGGCACCGTCCAGCATGACGGTGCGGGCCGCGTCGACGATATGCGTTAACGGCAGCAGCAACGCGACGTATTGAACGATGTCGTTCGTTCCCTCTAGGGAAAACCAGACTCCGGAAAGAAACATCATGGCCCAGGCAAGCAGATTCAAAAAGCCGTCGGCGACTTCCTCGGTTCGCAGGCGTGCCGAGATAATCAAGCCAAGGGCGATCATGCAAAAGGCACCGAGCGCAAATACCGCAGCTAGCACCCAGTGTGAACCATGCATATGGAAATCGACGAACGCAAAGATACCGAGATAAACCAATGCGGTGACGGTCATGACCACAATGAACCGGGACAGGATTTGGGCGAAGAGGAATTCGACCGCGGTGAGCGGAGTTGCCTTCAGGCGCCGCAGCACGCCATTTTTCCGATAGCGAACGATGATGTAGCCGACGCCGTACAAGCAGCTGAACATCATGTTCATACCCAGCATCCCCGGTATCAGCCAGTCGACGTAGGCAACGGCTTTGCCTGAGACCGGCATGGCCTCCAACGGTTGGGATGGGTTGGTGGGATCGGCTTCGATCAGTTTGCCAAGGAAATAGCCTTTGGGTGAGCTGGTATTAATCCAATAGCGCGGGATTGCGCGATCGAGGTCGATGAGCATGTCGAGACGGTGGCGTTCCACTTTGGCGATGCTGGTCGGTAGGTCGGTCACCGGGATAAAGTCGATGTAATCGAGTTGCAGGAAATCGAGTTCGGGGTGTGCTAAATCGCCATGGATACCGACTTTGTAGACATCCTTAGGTCCTCCGGACAGCGCGAACGCGAAGCCGATGACGATCAGAAACGGCATGGCGATATTCCAAAACAGGGCGGCGCGGTCACGGTAGAACTCCTTGTTTCGGGCGGAAACGATCGCGATGACGCGAGTGATAACGGCGGAGCTAGGCACGCAATTCTTCTCCGGTCAAGGCGATGAACAAGTCTTCGAGATTGGGTTGACGAATCTGCAGGCGATGCAGTGTAACACCGGCGGACAATAACTCGGTCAGCGAGCGATTGACATCGTTGCTATGAATTTCGGCGAAACCCGTGGTGGTTTTCCAGGGCACAGACAACCGCGCGCGATGCGGAAGAATATCCTCTAACGGTAGGCGCAGAACGGCTTCATCGAAATGGGATCGCAACAGTGCATCGGGGCTGCCAACCGTAATAATGCGGCCGTGGTCCATGATGGCGAGGCGATCGCATAAGGTATACGCCTCCTCCATGTAATGGGTGGTCAGCAAAATGGTTTTGCCACGTGCTTTGATGTCGTTGATGAGCTGCCAAAAATTTCGCCGCGCTTGCGGATCGAGGCCGGTGGTCGGTTCGTCCAAAAAAACGAGTTGCGGATCGTTGACCAAAGCCAGAGCCAGCAATACCCGTTGTCGTTGACCGCCGGAGAGCTTGCGGGTATCGCGGTTAAGGAGACCGTCCAAATGACATAAGCGGATGATTTCGCTCAGCGAAAGCGTTTTTCGGTAGAGGCTGGAGAACAATGTCAAGGTTTCGCCAACCGTAATGAACTCTTGCAGCGCCGTGCGCTGAAACAAAATTCCGGCTTCTTGTCGAAACCGTTCACCGAGCGCTTGGCCACGATACAGGACCTCGCCTGAGGTGGGTCGGGTTATGCCCTCCATCATTTCGATGGTTGTGGTTTTGCCGGCTCCGTTAGGTCCCAGTAAACCGAAGCATTCGCCGGCATGAACCGCGAAGTCGACCCCGGAGACGGCCGTGACCTGACGTGGGTAGTGTTTCACCAATTGCTTGACTGCGATGATTGGGGTCACCAGAGAACTCTTTGGATGTTGTTGTTTTGCAGGCGGCGATAGCGCAGAGAAGGCCATATCAGGCAGTGTGTGCAGACTTCTTGCGCTAGCATAGCTCGGCTAGCATGGACGCTGTCAAGCGTCTGCCAAATATCACCGTGGTTCCGGGAGCCAGACCAAGACTGGCTATCTTTCGACGTGATCTAAGGAAGGGACCCGTCCGGTTCTGGTTGTCGAGGTCTTGTCAAAGCGCTATCGCGAGCCGGATATCGAAGGATCAACCAACGCTCTACCATGCGGCGGGAATCGAGCAGTACTTGATCGGCGATCCAAGCCAAGGCGATCGGTCGGGTTTCTGTAGGGACCGGGTCGCGCAACCCAAGATTCCTTGAGAACGACGCAAGTCGCCGCCAAGGAACCTGGGTAACGGACTGAGAAAGTGACGACGGAGAGATAGTCTATGCCCAGCTCCGGGGATGATTGTCCCTATCGTCCCCGTGGGTCGTTTGCCACGAGTGGGTGGCGCGGCCCGACCAGAAAGCCGTTGCGTTGATTGTACATCATGGCTGCATTGGCAGATCGCGCGACATCGATGGAGCGATCCATAAGGGTGTTGGCGACTTGGCTGACCAACGCGGACAGCAGCAGGCCGATAATCCCGCCACTCGTGTCGCTGTGTGGCCGATGCTCCGCATAGCCGCCACCTTGCCAAAGGATTGCGGCTGTGGCTGTATCGACTAACTGCGCACGTAACTCGACTTTTGTTGCCGATGTAACGACGGCGTATTCGGTTCCCCATTGTTCCAAGGTGACGTACAAAACGGTATCGGCACCGAATACGTCGCGCAGTTTGGCCAGGGGGATCTGGTGCATCTCGGCGGGTTCTGCAATGCCATTGTCACGCATAAACGCATCGACCACAGCGACGGGAAAGACATAATAGCCATACTCAGCGAGTGGGCGGGTAATCGTCGCTAAATACTCATAGGACGCATTGACCTCGACGGTCTCGTTCTGGGGGGGGAGAACGAGAATCGAGCGAGGTAAATTCGCGCGAAAACTCGTGTAATCGATCGGTGGTGGTGTGGCGCAGCTGGCTAGCAGTAGGCAGTAAACAAGTGCGACCCATCGATGCGAAATGATTTTTATGGATAGCGGTCGGTTCATGGCTTGCTGACGCCTGCACGCTGAAGTAAACCGTCGATAAACAAGGCTGCCTCCGGATACGCCGCTTTCTCAATGGTGAACTGCTCGACGGCAAGTGTTTGGTTGCCAACCAAGTAGTACATATACCCGAGATGGGCGTGGACGCCTGGCGGGACGCGCAAACCCTCTGCTTCGGTGCGAGCGACATCCTCGCTTAAGCGGGCGACTTGAACCGATGGTTCCGCTTGTCCCGGTTCTGTGTACATGTCCAACAGCATCTTTTCGTATAGACCCCAGCGATAACCGATCCGCGGTTGTTGAGCGCAGCCGGTGAGCATGATCACGAAAATGACACAGCCAAAGCCCATAGCGGGCCTGATGATCTTGCGATGCGTCATGGTGTTTGCACTATTCTTTGGGTGCCACCGACCACTGTCCACTTTCCAAGCCTTCGACTAAGTGATTGACGGCCTCGGTTATCGCCAAATTCAGTACCTTACCATTGAGTGTTGCATCGTAGCCCGCTGTGCCACCGAAGCCCACCACTTCGCGATTACTGAGTTGGTATTCGCCGGCGCCTTGCGCGGCGTAAATGATCTCGGAGGTGATCGTGTCGACGACATTGAGGGCGACTTTCGCGTAAGCAACCTGTTTGCGGCCGCGACCGAGAATCCCGAACAATTGTTTGTCACCGGTGTTGCGCCGACCGAATTCGGTGACATCGCCAGTGATCGCGACCTGGGCGCCGGTAATGTTCTGCCTGGCCCCCTGAAACTCCGCTTCACGGGCGATTTCTTGAAGATTGTCGCGATCGACCACGATGAAGCGGTTCGTTTGTTGCAGATGGGTTGTGAGGATGGTTTTGGCTTGATTGCCGAGCCGATTGGTGCCATCGGCGAAAATGCCGGTCATATAGTTGGATCGATTCTGAAATTGACCGACGACTAATTTGTACCTTGGGCCTTGGTAATTGGTGTTGTACGTGGCCACGGTTTCCGGTGTCAGGGTGCGGTGCGCTTCGGTGGCGCAACCGCCAAGAAGAAATGCAATCAAAATCAACCCCGTGTACCGGGATATTGCTTTGGTCATCGTTGTCTCTCCACGCAATTTAAGGTGACCCCGTTTGCTGATTTAACCGGTTCTGCTGCACGAACGAAACGTTATCCCCGGCGGCTTAAACCCGCGCACAAGATGGTGAGCCGGCGATTGACAACCACGAACCAGCAATTCAGCCAAGTTGAAGTGATCGGTTCAATCCAGGCCAAAGGAAAACCGCCAGCAAACGCCAACCGAAGTCGATCAACTGGTTTCGATCAAGCCACAGCCCCCGGCGCGATACTAACTACGACCGTTGTAGTCCTCAGTATCGTATCCCCCGAGCCAATCTTGCGAACAACGGCGAGTATACTTAAACGCGGAAATTTTTGCCTTGTGCGCAGCGGCGATGGATGCCGAAGAACAAGACCGTTCGTCGATCTTTCTGTGCC
>CAZWQC010000084.1:0-9724 GCA_964635785.1 uncultured Ectothiorhodospiraceae bacterium | reverse complement strand
TGTCATAGGTCTCGCCGGTGGTAGTCGGGCGGCCGTGAAATGGTGAGCCGTACCAGGAAGCGATGCCTTGCTCCGCATAGCCTTCCGCCGAGGCGAGGACTTGGTAGTAGCGTCCGTTCACGACGTAATCGAGGCGTGTTGGATCGATATTGCGACGCTGCTCGTCGTTGGCGCAAGCGCCGAGCAAGACCAGCGAAACACAGACAATCCGCCAACCGATGCGCTGTTTCATGGTGCCAATGCCGCCGCGATCGCGACGGGAGCTGTGTTATCAGTCCTGGACGATCTCGCCGCTGCCTCGGCGTGGTTGCGGGGGAACCAGAGCAGCAGACCGGCCTTGTCGTTCGCAAGACCGCGCCGTTGGGTGGCGATCGCTTGAGCGAGTTGATGCACGGCCATCGCGTAACGAGGACTATGGTTGTAACGAGTGATGGCGTAAAAATTGGCCGTGGTGAGCCAGTATTCAGGGCCATCGCTGCCTTGCAGTTGCAACAACGCAAAACGATCGGTGGCTGCTGCCGAAACAAAAGCATCGAGGGAGTATCGAGCCAGGTCCGCGGTGTCCAGCGAGGGTTCAAGACCCTTCGATAACAAGGGTTGTGGGTCGTGTTGGCCGATCGTGACTTGCGTCGCGATGCCATGATTGCGTTGCCAGCCGTGGGCGGCTAAATAAGCGGCAATGCTGGCGCAGGCATCCGCCGGGCTGTTCCATAAATCCCGTTTGCCGTCTTGATCGAAATCCACCGCATAATGCCGGTAACTACTCGGAATGAACTGTCCGATACCCATGGCACCGGCATACGATCCGGTGAGTTTCGTCGGGTCGAGGTGTTCTTCCTTGACCAACAACAAGAACTCGCGCAATTCGTTGCGGAAAAAGCGCCCCCGTTTCGGATAATCGAAACCGAGGGTGGCAAGGGTATCGAGTACCGGGAAGCCGCCGGTGATGCGCCCATAAAAGGTTTCGACACCCGCGATGGCGACGATTATCTCCGCTGGAACCCCCTGTTCCTTCGCGACGCGCGCCAACAGATCGGCGTTCGTGTTCCAAAAAGTCACACCGGCTTGAATTCGGGCCTCGGTGAGAAAGATCTCGCGATAAGTGTGCCAGGGTTTTGCCTCCGCAGGCTTGTCCATGAGTTCGATGACCCGATCTTGCCGCTTGATTCCGGCCAGCAATGTCTGCACTTGCGCTCGATCGAAGCCGTCTTGAGTCACCAAGCGGTCGACGAAACGAGCGACATCTTCCCGTGCGGTGAATTCAGCTGCGATCACGGTGCCAACGCTACCAAACCATAACAGCACAATCCAACAACCGAAGCCCATTGCGTGCTTGTTCACTTTGCTAACAATCTCCGGTGAGAATGAATCGATATCAGGATACCGAATGCGGCCATCAAGGTCACCATCGAGGTGCCGCCGTAACTGACCAAAGGCAGTGGTACGCCCACCACCGGCAACAAGCCCATGACCATGCCGGTATTGACGAAAAGATACACAAAAAAAGTCAAGCTCAGGCTGCCGGCCAGTAAGCGGGAATAGGTATCCTGGGCGTTTGCTGCAATGACGAGCCCGCGCAATACAATCAAAACATAAAAGCTCAGTAGGGCCAACGCGCCCATGAAACCGAACTCTTCACCGAATACCGCAAAAATGAAGTCGGTGGAACGCTCCGGCAGGAAATTCAATTGCGATTGAGTCCCGTGCAACCAACCCTTGCCGTACAGTCCGCCTGAGCCAATCGCGATCTGCGATTGAATAATGTGATAGCCGGCACCGAGTGGATCGGAACCCGGATCGAGAAAGGTCAATACCCGTTGCCGTTGGTAGTCCTTCATGAACAACCAAAGTAGCGGGGCCGCACCGAGACCGAAAATACCGAACCCGACGATAATCCGCCATCCGATGCCGGCCAGGAAAATGACGAACAAACCGGAGCTAGCCACTAGCAACGAGGTGCCAAGATCGGGTTGGATTGCGATCAAGGCGGTCGGAAGTGCTAGAAGCGCGAATGCAGCGGCCAGCTCGGCGAGGCTGGGTGGCAACCGTCGGTCGGCGAAATACCAGGCGAGCACCATGGGCACGGCAAGTTTCATGAGTTCCGATGGTTGAAAACGCAGTAGACCGAGATCGAGCCAGCGTTGTGCACCTTTGCCGACTTCGCCCATGACGAGTACGAGCCCGAGCAACAACAAACCCGCGGCGAACAACCAAGGCGACCAGAGCCGCAAGTGATCAGCCGGCACTTGAGCTAAAAACAGCATGATGACGACGGCCATGAGTAAACGAACCAATTGGCGCGTGACCGTGGCCGTTTCCGCGCCGCCGGCACCATAGAGAATCAGAATACCGACCCCGGAAAGCAGCAATACACCGAACAGCAGGAACGGATCGATGTGTAAGGCACGAACCAGTTGACTGACGAACGAGTTGTGGTCGCCGTTGCCATTGCGAATCAAATACTCAAGCGCCCTTGCATGAAAAAGTCGATAATCTCGCGAGCAACCGGTGCGGCCACGGCGCTGCCACTACCACCGTTCTCCACGATGACAGCCACGGCGATGCGCGGTTCGTGTAACGGTGCAAAACCGATAAACAGTGCGTGATCATGGAGATGGCGGGCAATTTCGTCGCTGTCGTATTCCTCCCCCTCCTGCAGGCCGAAAACTTGCGCCGTTCCGGTCTTGCCGGCCATGCGATAGGGCAGGTGCTTGCCGACCGTATGGAACGCGGTGCCATTCGGTGAATGCACCGCATGAACCATGCCTTCGGTCACAAAATCCCAGAATGCCACATCGCGCACGACGACAGGACGCAGCGGTTCCGGTGGTATCACTTCGAATTCCCCCTTGCTGTCGGCGCGTTTGGCATGCAGTAAATGGGGACGGAAGCGTTGGCCGCGCATGGCGATCGTCGCGGTTGCACTCGCCAGCTGCAGCGGCGTGGCCAGCATATAGCCCTGTCCGATTCCGGCGATCAAAGTTTCGCCGGGGTACCACGGTTCTCCCCGTGTGCCTTGTTTCCAGTCTCGCGTTGGTAGCAGGCCGGGCGATTCCCCGATGACGTCCAATCCCGACTTTTGACCGATGCCAAACTGCTGCAGGAAGCTTGCCATCTGGTCGATACCGAGACGATAAGCCAAGTCGTAGAAAAAGACGTCGCAGGATTGCGCGATCGATTTGTCTAGGTCAACCAGCCCGTGACCGCCTGGTTTCCAGTCGCGGTATTTGCGGTCGCGTTCCGGCAGTTGGTAATACGGCCCAGCGTACATGGTTCGGCCCGGCCAGGTTGCGCCAAACTCTAAACCGGCCAGACCGATGAGGGGTTTGATGGTCGAGCCGGGGGGGTATTGCCCCTGTACGGCGCGGTTGAACAGGGGTTGTCCCGGGTCATTGCGTAGCGCTTGATAGGCCGAGCGCGAAATGCCCTGGACGAAGGCATTGGGGTCGTGGGCCGGGACGCTGACCAGGGCCAAGACTTCCCCGTTGCGTGGATCGATCGCCACGGCGGCGCCACGGTGTCCGGCCAAAGCTCGCTCGGCGATGGCCTGAAGCTCGAGATCCAGAGTCAAAGCAATGTCTTGACCGGGTTGCGGTGGATGGCGTTGCAATATCCGGATGCGCCGACCGGCCGCATTCACTTCGACCCGTTCGAAGCCCACCTCGCCATGCAACGTCGTTTCGTGAAAACGCTCGACCCCAAGTTTGCCGGTGTGGGTGGTCGCTTGATAATTGCGCTGGTCCAACCGCTTGAGATCACGAACATTGATACGACCGACGTAACCGATCGCATGGACGCCCAAAGTACCATGCGGATAATACCGCCGCAGCCGGGCCTGGATTTCCACGCCTGGGAAACGATGTTGATCGACGGCGAAGTTGGCGACTTCGCCGTCGTTCAAATTGAACCGCAGCGGGATTCCCTGGAATGCCGCTTGCCGGGACCGGGTCCGCTCGAAGCGGTCCAAGTCCAGAGGCGAGAGTTCGACGATCCCGCCAAGCTCTCGCAATGTTCTTGGCAAATCCGACACTTGTTCGGGGATGATCTCCAAGCGATAGCTGGGCAGGTTGTCGGCCAATACGGCACCGTGCCGGTCATATAACCGGCCTCGGGGGGGAGGCAGCGCGACGAGCCTGATACGGTTGTTCTGGGAAAGTGTGGTGAAGTGCTCATAGTGGTAAAGCTGCAGATAGGCCAGCCGGGCGAGGAGAACGCCGCTGGAACAGATCATGATCAAGGCGGCAAGCAATAGCCGCTCATTGAACAATCTCAATTCAAGATGATGATCTTTGATCGCTTGGCGATTTGGCATAAAGTCTGTCAATCAAACAAGTGAGTCAGCAAGGTCGCGAAAACCCCAGCCAGGCCGATAGCGCACGACGCTAATAAAATAAGCGGCGAGTATCGAGGGGCGATAACTCAAGGAATGATTGGGTCAGTACGCTGCGCGGTTGTTTGTCCGGGTTCCTCGCCGTTAGCCACTCGATCGAGTGAGACGAGCGATCCGCTAAGCAACAATCGATTTTGCGTCGATGCTTCCCAGAATCGAGAGCACCGAAATCGAACCGACCAACTTGTGGCTGTCGCGCTCCACGACCGGTAGCCGCAAAACGCCGCCCCGCAGAAGCAAGATGGCGTCGGCAAATGGGGTATCGGGATAGACCGATGGCAGATTGCTATCCATGAAGTCCTCGACTTGGCGGTGCAGGTAGGGCTTTATGCGATCACGCAAGTGATCGATTTTGCGTTCTTTTGCCGCCTGCGCATGGGTTTCGGAACCGAAATGGGGTACGCCGAGTTGATCTTTCGGCAGCAACATCTTGGTGACTTGGATGGCGGTAAGCTCGCCGAGAAAGATGTGATCCCCATCGACGACGAAAATCTCTTGAATATGGCGGTCCATCATCAAGCCAATGGCGTCGGCTAGCGCCGCGGTGGCTTGCACGTGATGCGGGTTGTCATACATGATATCGCGGCAAAACATTCTACACCTCGCTATTGACGAAATCGGTACTGCGAATTTGTTCTGTGCGGTCAGCCCACACCGGCGGTAGCCACAGCACGGTTGGCAGGGTGGCTGTTCGTGCCGCGGGATCGGCGTTATGCGGCCTATTGCAGCTTGGTCGTCCGCGGATGGACAATCCCGCAGTCATTGGCCAGCGTCGTCAACGCCTTGACCAGACATCGCGTCCCTTGCGCTCAACCTCAGAGGAATTCGAACAAACATGTACTGCGGCCAATACATGACAACTCCCCCGACGTTCGTCTTCGGCGATACACCACTCCAAGCTGCGCTTACTTTGATGCTGAAAAAGCACATGCAACACCTCGCCGTGGTTGAGCGCGATATGACCTAGATCGGCGAGTTGGGCAGCGAGCGGTTGGCGATGCTAGTGATTCCGCCCGATATCGATCCGACCGCCGAACCGATCCAGTGCCTGGCGCCGGACGAGAACGAACGCGAAACGGCAGCCGTGGTCGATGCTCGCTAGATACCGCATCTGAACGAACCGGTCAAGCGTTTTGGCTATACGGAAGCCAAAGTGGTCCACCCGGATACGCAGTTGACCGAAGCCTTGATTCTGCTGTACCGCGGATTGCAACGGATCAGCGTGGTTGATGGGCCCGAGCGCAAGTTAGTCGGCGCACTTTTCATGCTCACCGTTTTCCGACACTTCCAATTCTAGTGGTCTATTGTCGCACCTGAAGCGGGGGAGAGGCGAGTGTCGAGAGGCGAACGAACGTCATGCGTTTCTCATCTTTGCTCCCAACCTTCTAGAGCGTGGAGCGCAGGGGCGCAACGCCGGACTCAAGGGAGTAACGGGACTAGAACCAAAGCCACAATCGACAAAAGTTTGACCAAAATGTTCATGGCCGGTCCGGTGGTGTCTTTGAACGGATCGCCCACGGTATCACCAATGACGGCTGCACTGTGCGCGACGCCGCCTTTGCCTTCTCCTTCCAGTTGGCCATTTTCGATGCGTTTTTTCGCATTGTCCCAAGCGCCGCCGGCGTTCGCCATCAGTAAGGCCAATAAAACGCCGGTGGTTAGCGCCCCGAGTAGCATGCCACCGAGTGCCGATGAGCCAAGGCCAAAGCCAACAACGACTGGGGCCGCGACGGCGAGGGCGCCAGGGGCGACCATTTCCCGCAAGGAAGCGTTGGTCGAAATCGCCACGCAAGGAGCTGTGGCGGGAACCGCTGTCCCTTGCAGCAGACCCGGGATCTCGCGAAACTGTCGGCGAATCTCTGCCACCATTTCTATCGCCGCTTTGCCCACCGAACTCATGGTCCAAGCGGCTGCCAGCATAACGACCATGCCGCCAAGCAGCACGCCCATCACGACGTTTGGATCGGTGATGTCGATCGTGACGGCGCAGCCGCTAGCCTCGGCAACGGCGAGTTCGAAGGCGCCGAACAAGGCCAGGGCGGTCAAGGCCGCCGAACCAATGGCGAAGCCTTTGCCTGTCGCCGCGGTGGTATTGCCAATCGCGTCGAGATGATCGGTGACGGCGCGGACCGTTTCGGGCAATTCGCTCATTTCCGCGATGCCGCCGGCGTTATCGGAAATCGGGCCGGAGGCGTCGATGGTCAAGATCAGCCCAGTCGTTGCCAACATTCCAACGGCGGCAATCGCAATGCCATACAAACCCGCACATTGAACGCGATGCCGATGGCTATCACGATCACCAACAAAGGCGCTGCGCAGGATTCCATCCCTACGGCAAGCGCGGTGATGACGTTGGTCGCAGGTCCTGTACGGGCGGCGTCGGCAACCCGCCGCATGGGCCTCGCTGCGGTGTAGTACCAGGACGAGCGGCCGATCAGAAACCCGGCGAGGTTACCGGTTAGGATGGCAAGGAACAAGGCCATGCCAAAATCGCCCATCCAAAGCAACAATCCAGTGAGCGCCAAGAAACAGGCGGTGGCGGTTAGCTCGGCCGCGCTAATGGCGCGCTCGGGCGGGAGACGTTTGAACAATGGCCATGCTGGCGATCCCGACGACCGATGCAACCAGACCGAGCACGGCCAGCCACACGGGCAGGGCGGTTAACATCGAGGCGGAGACGGATGCGGGGAAATCGGTGGCCAATTGCTCGGTGGTCAAGCTCGCGGCAATGGTGATGCTGGCGACCATCGCACCGACGTAGGACTCGAAAATATCGGCACCCATTCCCGCGACGTCGCCGACATTATCGGCGATGACGCCGGGATTGCGGGGATCATCCTCCGGAATCCCGGCCTCCACTTTGCCCACCAAGTCGGCGCCGACATCGGCAGCTTTGGTGAAAATCCCACCGCCGACCCGGGCAAACAGTGCGATGGCCGAAGCGCCCATGGAGAACCGCTAAATCGCTTGGACCGTTTCCTGCCCGAGGACAAATATGGCAATACAGTGTGGTGATACCGAACAGGCCCAGGCTCGCCACGGCCAATCCCATGATCGCGCCACCGTCGAAGGCTGTTCCCAAGGCTGCTGCCAAGCCGTATTGATCGGCTTGAGCCGTGGTGCGCACGTTGGCCAAGGTCGCCCGCGCGCATGCCAAGAAAACCGGCTAACGCCGAGGTCAAAGCACCGGCAAGAAAGGCGACCGCCATGGCCGCGCCGGACTGCCACGTCAATAAACCGGCGACGAACACGACAAACCAGGCCGTTTTGAGATATTCCGCGTGCAGCTAAGTCATTGCCCCCAAGCGAATCTGGGCGGCGATCTGTTGCATGTGCACAGTGCCGCTGGACTGCCGTGCCAAACGTCGAAATATCAGCCCCGCCAAGGCCAAGCCGAGGCGGCGGCCAGCAAGCCAAAATAGGTGATCGCCAATGTCATGTTGCAAAGCCTATGGTGGAAATTGCAATCAATGTCGGCCGACCCCGAGCAGGTCGGTTATCCGGTCGCATCGCCAGCGGCTTGCCCGTGTAGCGTTATCGTCATGCGGCGGCGATGCGAGTGCTGCCGGTGTTCCCAAACATAGACGCCTTGCCAAGTACCAAGGACGCAGCGAGCGTCCCGGATCGGTAAAGTTAACTCACTCGTGGTCAGCACCGTGCGCACGTGGGCGGGCATGTCGTCCGGTCCCTCGGCACGGTGGCGGAACAACGGATCACCATCGACCACCAGCCGTGCCATGAACCGTTCAAGGTCGTCGCGTACCGTCGCGTCGGCATTCTCGCATAGCAACAGTGATGCACTAGTATGCTGGAGAAAAACATGACATAGGCCAACCCCAGCCCGGGCGTCTCGGACGATGGCATTGAGACGATCGGTGATCGCGTAGCTACCGCGCCCTTCGGTGCAAAGTGTCAACTCGGTCTGAAACCACATTCCCGGTCAGCGCAGTTGGATTTTTCCGCCACCGGGCAAGGCGGCACCCAGTCCCGTCGGCATACCGCCCTGTCCGGGTACAACCAAAGACGATGCGGCTTCGCGCTGCAATGCCTTGAGTTCCTCGACGGTTTCTTCCGCGGCTTTGGCCGCGGCGTCCCCAAAGGCCTCGGCGGCTTGCGCGAGATTTTTCGCCTCGATCTCGAAGCTCAGCGGCAACGCACCGGCGGGCGTCATCATTTGTGCTTGACCGACATAAGCCACCGGCCGGGAGGGGTCGGGTTTCCCGTTGGTATCCACCGGTGTTAACCGACGGATCGATCCGATGCGACGATCGGTAAAGACTTCCTCGAGATAGAGCTGGTTGCTATCCATTTGGGTTGTATTCTCGGTGTGCTGCATGTCCATGAAACCTCCGCTTGAGAATGCGTTGCTGATGAATGGCTATCAGAGTAGCAAAGATCGGCGCTGTTGCGGAGCATCGCCGAGATCGATCAACGTGTCGGGGTGATGTCGTCGCCGATTCGGGCCCGCATGCTGGCGTAGACCCCCCCTCGGGCGAGCAACGTTGCAGGATCACCGCATTCGATGATTTGCCCTTGATCCAGGACCAAAATCTGATCCATGTGTTCAAGTCCCACCAGCCGATGGGTGATGAGCAGCAAAGTTCGTCCCTCGGTGAGGCGGTCGATGTCGCGCATCAAGCAGCGTTCGGTGGCGGCATCCAAGCCTTCGGCGGGTTCATCGAGAATAAGAATCGGCGCGTTGCGTAACAGTGCCCGCGCAATCGCGACCCGGCGTGCCTGACCGCCGGACAACCGGACGCCATCCTCCCCGACGTAGCTATCCCAACCTTCCGGTTGACTTTGAATGAAATCGAGAATGTGCGCGTTCGCCGCGGCTTGTTCGAGCTCGTCGAAACTCGCCGTGGGCTTGGCCAACAGCAGGTTGTTGCGAATGGTGGTGTTGAATAGGTGACTGTCTTGGGTCACCACGTCCATGTAGCGACACAGGTCTTCGCTGTGAAAACTGCGCAGATCGTGACCGCCGAACGTGATGTCACCAGACTGATACTCCCAAAAACGAAGCAATACGTTGAGCAATGACGATTTCCCCGAGCCAGTCGCGCCGACCACGGCAATTCGAGTGGCGCTTGGTAGCTCGAAGCTGACTCCGCCGAGCGCCCAGTGATCCTCGTTGCCGTAACGCAGGTACACGCGATGAAAGCGAATATCGAAACGGGTCGGCTGAGGGGAGGGTGCGGCCGGTGCTGCGACTTGTGGTTGCGCGTCGACGATGGCAAAGACCCGTTGGGCGGCTGCGATGGTTTCGCCGAGCCGTTGCAACGCCGCCGGTAGTGCGGCGACGGCCTCGAACACGGCGAGCGCGACGAATACCGC
>CAZWQC010000083.1:5145-9736 GCA_964635785.1 uncultured Ectothiorhodospiraceae bacterium | reverse complement strand
CGGCCTTGGACGAGGGCGTGATCGATATCGTCGCCAGCGATCTGGGTGATTTGCTCGAGCGAAGTCATGGGCGCACCGTGGTGATGAGCATCGGGGAGCGGGTGTTGGATACCACCGGACTGACCGTCGAGCGCGTGCTGCCGGATTGGCGGACCAAGCTCTTGTCCGTCCTCACCGACCCGAACGTGGCCTACCTTCTTATGTTGATCGGCATCTACGGACTGATCTTCGAGTTGGCCAATCCCGGTTCGGTGGTGCCCGGCGTGGTGGGTGGGATTGCTTTGCTGTTGGCGCTTTACGCGTTTCAGGTGTTGCCGATCAACTATGCTGGGTTGGGACTGATTCTGCTCGGTATTGCTTTCATGATCGGTGAGGCGTTTGCACCGAGCTTCGGCATTCTCGGCTTGGGTGGGGTCGTGGCCTTCGTGGTTGGCTCGGTGGTTTTGCTGGACGACGAAAGTTTTGGTATCTCCTTACCCCTGATCGGGGGGACGGCCGCCGTGACGGCGTTATTCTTCGTTTGGGTTATCGGCAAATTCATCGGTATTCGGCAGCGTAAGCCGGTCACCGGTGTCGAACAACTGACCGGCAGTATTGGCCGCGCGCTGGAGGATTTTGCCGAAAGTGGAATGATTCGGGTTCACAGCGAGAATTGGCGTGCGGTCACCGAGCAGCCGATCCTCGCCACCCAAGCCGTCCGCGTGGTCGCGGTCAATGGCTTAACCCTTAGAATTGAACCCTTGCCAGAGGAAACGACATGATTTTCGGGTATGCCCTGCTGTTTCTGATTCCGCTGTTCGTTGCAATCGTTGTGTCGGTATTTCGGGTTTTGCCCGAGTACGAGCGGGCGGTGGTGTTTTTCCTGGGCCGCTTCCAGGCCGTCAAAGGCCCCGGCTTGATCATCGTGATTCCGTTCATTCAGCAAATCGTGCGTGTCGACCTGCGGGTGATCACCATGGATGTGCCGGAACAAGACGTGATTTCTCAGGACAACGTCACCGTCCGGGTCAATGCGGTGCTGTATTTTCGGGTCGTCGATCCGGAGCGTGCCATCATCCAGGTCGAGAACTATTATCTCGCCACTAGTCAGTTAGCCCAAACGACCCTGCGGGCGGTGTTGGGTAAACATGATCTGGACGAAATGCTGAGTGAGCGAGACAAATTGAACGCAGACATCCAGCGGATTCTCGACGATGCGACCGACGCGTGGGGAATCAAGGTCACCAACGTCGAAATCAAGCACGTGGATTTGGACGAATCCATGATTCGGGCCATTGCGCGCCAAGCGGAAGCGGAACGCGAACGTCGCGCCAAAGTGATCCATGCGGAAGGGGAATTCCAGGCCGCCGAGCGTTTGGTGGACGCGGCGGCGATGATTTCCAAGCAACCCGCCGCGCTGCAACTGCGCTATCTACAAACGTTGGCCGATATTTCCAACAAGCAGGCGACGACCATCTTTTTCCCGCTGCCGATGGAATTGATCGAAGTCTTCATCCAACGGCCCAGGGAAAGCACGCCGGATAAATGACTGTTGCAGACCATCGCCTGATATCCGATCAAGAGCGTATCGACGGTTTCGTCGATGCGCTCTGGTGGGAGTGTGGGCTGGCGCCAAATACCCGGGATGCCTACCGACGTGATTTGACCGGTTTGGCGACTTGGCTGCAGACGCGAGGCAGTGATTTGTTGGCCGCCGACCCGACCGATCTGTTGGCCTACCTGGCGTTTCGACGTGATGCACAGGCCAATCCGCGGTCGTTGGCGCGACTTTTGTCCAGTTTGCGTCGGTTTTATCGGTACCAGTTTCGCGAAGGGCGCTTAGCCATCGATCCGAGTGCAACGATCCAGAGTCCTCGCCAAGGCCGTCCGTTGCCGCAAAGTTTAAGTGAAAGTTATGTCGTGTCCCTGCTGAACGCGCCCGATACGCAACAGGACGAGGGGCTGCGGGATCGTGCGATGTTGGAGCTGCTGTACGCCACCGGGCTGCGGGTGTCGGAGTTGATCGGCTTACGTACCGAGGCAATCGATCGGCAACAGGGTGTGCTCAGAGTGCAAGGTAAAGGGGGCAAGCAGCGTCTGGTTCCGGTTGGTGATGTAGCGAACGATTGGCTTGGACGTTATTTGTCAACCGCGCGGGCAAACCTCTTACGTGGGCACGGTCAATCGGGCTATTTGTTCGTGACCCGACGGGGGGACGCGATGACTCGGCAAGCGTTTTGGTATATCGTGCGCCGCTATGCGACCCTGGCTGGGATCGATCAACCGCTGTCGCCGCATACGTTACGCCATGCGTTCGCGACCCATTTGCTTAATCACGGTGCCGATCTGCGCGTCGTGCAGATGCTCCTTGGGCATAGCGATCTATCGACAACTCAGATCTATACCCATGTGGCGCGGGCGCGGTTGCAATCGATTCATGCACAACATCATCCGCGGGGTTGAGCAATCAAGCGGTGTTCGCGTTGCGTCGGTCGATCTGTGACCTCGTCATCGGCGGTGGCATGGGTGTCGCGGTGATCGCAGCGTGACGATTTTTTGTTTCTATCAGCCAAAGAGAGACCCCTTTATGTCAAGTTATTTGTTACCGCTGATCCTCGCCTTATCGTTGTTTGCCAGTGACGTGATGGCCGAGGATGCGACCGCAAGATTGCGTGAAAAACTCAGTGTCGAGTTACCGGGGCGCAAGCCGGATGCGGTGAATTCAACGCCTTTTCCGGGGTTGTATGAAGTGGTGTATGGCCCGGAAGTTTTGTATTTCAGTGCCGACGGACGGTTTCTGATCAAAGGTGAGCTGGTCGATTTGGCCGAGCGCGTTAATCTGACCGAGCGAACTCGAGTGCAGGTCAGGCAGCAGTTGGTTGCTTCGATCGATGCCGCCGACGCCATCGTCTTCGGCCCGGACGATGCGAAGTATCATGTCAGTGTGTTCACCGATGTCGATTGTGGTTACTGCCGCAAACTGCACCAACAGATCGACGACTATATCGCGCAAGGTATTCAAGTGAGCTACTTGCTCTGGCCGCGTGGCGGCGAACAGGGCAGAACCTATGACAAATCCGTTGATATTTGGTGCTCAGAGAATCAGCAAGACGCCTATACCAGAGCGACCCAAGGAAAATCGGTGAAAACCGCAGAAAAGGATTGTCAGCATCCGCTCGACAAACTGCAAATACTTGGCCAAATGGTTGGCGTCAATGGCACGCCCGCCATTTTGTTGGATGACGGCAGTCTAGTGCCGGGTTATCGCCCACCCAAAGCGCTGATCGAGATGCTTGAGCAGCGCGGCGGCTAGCGCTGCTGTCCAAGGCGCTGCCGATGCGTCTGGATTTGCATCCGAACTTGCCGAGGGGCGGTGCCGCCGAAATGATCGCGGGCTGCCACCGAGCCTGCCAGGGTGAGCACGTCGAAGACGTCGTCGTCGATGCAGTCGGCAAAGTCCTTTAGCGTGGACAAGGGCATCTCGGCAAGGTCCAAGTCGTTGGCTAAACCGTACTGCACGGCGCGGCCGACGACTGCATGGGCATCGCGGAAGGGCATCCCCTTGCGGACCAGATAATCGGCTAAATCCGTGGCGGTGCTGTAGCCGGCTTTTGCCGCGGATAACATCCGGTCGGGTGCCACGCGCAAGCGTGGGATGAGATCGGCGAAGGCGCGCAGGCTCGTTGCAAGGGTATCGATCGTGTCGAACAATGGCTCTTTGTCTTCTTGATTGTCTTTGTTGTACGCCAGGGGTTGGGCTTTCATCAGCGTCAACAAGGCCATCAAGTGGCCGAATACGCGTCCCGCCTTGCCGCGCACCAGCTCCGGCACATCCGGGTTCTTCTTCTGTGGCATGATCGAAGAACCCGTACAAAACCGGTCGGGCAAGACGATGAAACCGAACGGGGTCGCGTTCCAGAGGATGAGTTCCTCGGCAAAACGTGACAGATGCATCATCAAAACGGCGCCGGCGGCGGTCACTTCGATGACGAAGTCGCGGTCGCTGACGGCGTCCAGCGAGTTTGCGGCTGGTTTCGCGAAGCCGAGCAGTTCGGCGGTGTAATGGCGGTCGATGGGAAAACTCGTGCCGGCTAAGGCGGCAGCGCCCAAGGGCATGATGTTGACCCGCTTGCGTGCGTCCAACAACCGTTCGCGATCGCGCTCCAGCATCTCCAGCCAGGCGAGGAGATGATGGCCAAAGGTGACAGGCTGTGCGGCTTGCAAATGCGTAAAGCCTGGCATGATGGTTTCCGCTTCGGTTTCGGCCAAATCCAGCAGCCCGGTTTGGAGACGGCGCAGTTCAGCGTCGAGATGATCGATCGCCTCGCGGGTGAACAAACGCAGGTCGGTGGCCACCTGATCGTTACGGGACCGCGCTGTGTGCAAACGTTTTCCGGCATCGCCAATGCGTTCGATGAGATGCGCTTCAAGATTCATGTGCACATCCTCTGCGCCGACAGACCAGCGGAGTTTGCCGGCGGCAAGGTCGACCTCGAGTGCGGCGAGTCCATCGAGAATGAGCTTGCCATCGCTTTCGTTGAGAATGCCGGTTTTCATCAGCATTTGGGCGTGGGCTCGGGAACCGCGAAGATCGTGCTCGGCGAGGCGATAG
>CAZWQC010000083.1:803-5135 GCA_964635785.1 uncultured Ectothiorhodospiraceae bacterium | reverse complement strand
TGCTTCAACGAACGCGTCCGTCGCTTCACTGAAGCGGCCGCCCCAAGGTTTGTCCGGATTCGTCATGGCGCTTGACCTAATTGGTGTTGCAATGTGTTGGGGCGGATTCTACCAGATGGCGAGGGGTTGGCGTAGATGACCGATTCAACCGATCAGGTGGGGTAGAGCGACAGGATGAAGGGCGAGCACGAGAATGCCGGCGGTGCGGGGCTTACGAACCTATGTCGTTGGCGTTCGTTGCTTTGGATCGTACTCCTTGCGGAATTACTCGCGCTGATTTTGGTGTTGGCACCGGGGACGACCGGCCTACCGTTTCTTGCCGAAGTCGTGATGGTTTCGGCCTTCGTCCAGGGGGGCGGTTCGATTTCCGTGTTCGTGTTGTGTCTGCTGCGAGGTTACCTGTTTAGTTGCTCACTACACCAGGTGGCGTTGATCGTTTACGGCGTCGTCGCTGGTGTGACACTGTTGTTGTCTGGTCTGTTGTTATTCATGGCCTCGTGGCAGATCGCCGACTTATCGTTTCCCGCGCAATGCCGATTCGTGTTGAGTAATGTCGCGATCGCCGTGCTGGTTACGTCGGTTGCATTACGCTATGCCTATGTTCAACGCCGTGTGCAGCAGCGCAACAAAACCGAAATTCAAGCGCGAATTCAAGCCCTGCAAGCACGGATTCGCCCGCATTTTTTGTTCAATTCGATGAATACCATAGCCAGCCTGATCCGGCGCGATCCACAAGCCGCGGAGCAAGCGGTGGAAGACTTGGCCGACCTCTTTCGGGTCGCCCTCGAGCAAAAAGATCGAGTCACGTTAGCGGAAGAATTGGAAGTCACTCGCCGGTATTTGAATATCGAATCATTGCGTTTGGGAAATCGATTGAAAGTCGATTGGCGGTTGGACTTGGCGTTACCCTTGGATAGCATGATGCCAGGGTTGATTCTGCAACCGTTGGTCGAGAATGCGATATACCACGGCATCGAACCCGCAACCGATGGGGGCATCGTCAAGGTGGAGGTATGGGGTGGCAATTCGGCGATCGCTTTCGCGGTGACCAATCCGCTTGCGGAAGGAGCGCGACGCTGGAGTAAACGGGGTAGTCACATCGCCCAGCATAACGTGCGGGAACGGTTGGCGCTGGCCTATGACGAGCCGGAACCACTACAGATTTCTAAGAGCAAGGGCGAGTACCGTGTCTTTTTTTGTATTCCCTTGCGTCGAGGTGTTTGACCGACGGTGGATCAGGCGCTTGTTGTCGAGGCTGGTGTGTGGTTATGATTTGCGGCACGCTGTGGTGACAGTGGTTTGGCGTCGTCGCAGCGGTGTCTCGAGTACACTCAACCCATCAGAACGATTGCAGGTTTTCGTATGACGTCTGCGCCGAGTCCAGGGAATGGCCCGATTGCCTGGATGGCCAATCACCGCGTGGCACCGAATTTGTTGATGGTGGTGTTTCTCCTGGGTGGTCTGTTGCTGGCGTCCCAAATTCGCCAGCAAGTGTTTCCGGACTTCCAATTGGACACGGTCACCGTTACCGTGGCCTATCCGGGGGCGACCCCCGAAGATGTCGAAGAAGGCATTGTCCTTGCGATCGAGGAAGCGGTGCGTGCGGTAGATGGCATCGAAGAAATCCGGGCAACTGCGGCACAGGGCAGTGGTCGGGTCGTGTTGGAATTGAGAACCGACGCGAACCGGCAGCAAGTTTATCAAGATATCCAGGCAGCGGTCGATCGGATTACCACGTTTCCGGATGACATCGAACAACCGCGTGTCGCCCTCAACACGCGGCGTCACGATGTCATGGATTTGCAGATTTACGGGGATGTGGATGCCTGGACGCTGCGCCTGGCCGCCGAGCGGGTTCGCGACGGACTGCTGCAGCATCCGGACATTAGTCAAGTTGAACTCGAGGATGTCAATGCCTACGAGATTCACGTGGAAGTCCCCCAAGACCGGTTGCGAGCGTATGGTCTGACCTTGGCGGACGTGGCGCGAACGATTGCCTCGTCGGCGCGGGACCGTGGTACCGGTAGTGTCGATACCGCAGCAGGGGAAATTCTGTTACGCATGGACGAGCGTCGGGAATGGGCAAGCGAGTTTGCCGATATTCCGCTCATCGTCAATCCGGGCGGCACTGTGGTTCGGCTCGGTGATATCGCACGCGTGCGGGATGGGTTCGCGGAGGCTGAACGCTACGGTTATTTCAATGGCTTGCCAGCCATTGGCGTCGAGGTTTATCGCATCGGAGCACAAACGCCAATGGCGGTTGCTGCTGCCGTACGAGCAACGTTACCGACCGTTATGGCGGGGTTGCCCGAGCGCATCCAGTACGCCATCGAAGACGACGATTCGGAGATCTATTCCCAACGCTTGCAGCTTTTGTTGAAAAATGGCCTGATTGGGTTGTGCTTGGTTTTTGTTTTGCTCAGCCTGTTTTTGGAATTCAAACTGGCATTTTGGGTGACTGTGGGGATTCCAACTGCGTTCTTGGGCGCATTTTTGTTCTTGCCGCTTTGGGATGTTTCGCTGAACATGGTCTCGATGTTCGCGTTTATCGTTGCCCTCGGGATCGTTGTCGATGATGCGATTATCGCCGGGGAAAATATCTACGAATACCGGCAACGGGGTATGAGTTTGCTCGATGCGGCAGTCCACGGGGCTCGTGACATCGCGATGCCGATCAGTTTCAGTATTATGACCAATATCATCGCATTCATTCCCCTGGCGTTGATACCGGGTGTGATGGGACAAATTTGGTCAGTCATTCCCACCGTGGTCGGTGTCGTGTTTCTGATTTCGTGGGTCGAGGCATTATTTATTCTGCCGGCGCATTTAGGCCATGTCAAAACGACGCAAAATTCCCGGTTAGGCGAGCGAATGCACGCGCTGCAGCAAGGCTTTAGTCTTGGGTTTTCGCGCTTCGTCGAGCGCTATTATGGCGCATTGTTGCGGCTAGCGATGCGCTGGCGCTATGTGACGGTGGCCGTCGCGGTCGGCGTGTTGGTCGTGGTGATGGCATTCCCATTCAGCGGGCGAATGGGCTTCATTTTTATGCCGAAAGTCGAGTCGGATTTTGCGGCGGTAACGGCGACGTTGCCGTATGGCAGTGCCGCAGCCAATGTGGAGCGTGTCCGGTCGCAGCTGGTTGACTCCGCGCGAGCAGTCGTGTCGGCCCATGGTGGCGAGACGCTAAGCAAGGGTATTTTGGCCCGTGTGAGCGAAAACGTCGTCGATGTCCGCATTTATTTGCAGCCGGCGGGCCAGCGGCCGTTATCGACGGCGGCGGTAACCCGGCGATGGCGGGATGCCACCGGCGAGATCACGGGCGTACAGTCTTTGCGTTTTGCCTCGGATCGCGGTGGGCCAGGGCACGGACCGTCGTTGAGTGTCGAGTTGAATCACTATGATACGGCCGTGTTGGACCGTGCAAGTGCGGCCTTGGCGGCGAGTCTTGCGAGTTTTGATAGTATTACAGACATTGACGACGGTTATTCACCGGGCAAACCGCAACTGAGTTTCCATGTCACGGAGGTCGGACGAAGTCTCGGGTTGACCGCCGAGTCGATTGCCGAGCAGGTACGAAATGCCTTCTACGGTGCCGAAGCCCTGCGTCAATTGCGTGGCCGTAATGAAGTGAAACTCTTGGTACGGTTGCCGGTGGAAGAACGGCAAAGCGAGCACGATGTCGCCGCTTTGTTGATACGTACGCCGGGTGGCGGTTATGCGCCACTGGTTGAAGTAGCGGATGTCGTGCGGGAGCGAGCGTTTACCTCCATCGAGCGGCGCGGCGGCCGACGGATTGTCACCGTCACAGCGGATGTCGTGCCAATCGACGCGACATCGCGAGTGGTTGAGGAATTGAAAGCGGAGGTTTTGCCCCGATTGGTTGCCGATTTTCCGGGGCTGCATTACAGCTTCGAAGGCAAACAAGCCAATATTCGCGATGCCATGCAAAGTTTTGTGCACAATGTGGGGCTTGGGCTGTTAGTCATGTATGGGTTGCTCGCCATTCCATTTCGTAGTTATGTCCAGCCGCTCATCGTGATGGCTGCGATTCCATTTGGCTTGGTCGGGGCGGTACTGGGCCATATGCTCATGGGCTATAGCCTCAGCGTGATCAGTATCATGGGAATCATTGCCTTGGGTGGTGTGGTCATCAATGATGCTCTGGTGATGATCACCTATGCCAATCAACAACGCGTAGCCGGGCATGAACCATTCGAGGCGATGGCCATGGCGGGAGTCCGTCGGTTTCGCCCGATCCTATTGACGACCCTGACGACGTTCGGTGGTCTTGCGCCAATGATTTTTGAAAGCTCCCGGCAGGCGAGGTTTTTA
>CAZWQC010000083.1:0-793 GCA_964635785.1 uncultured Ectothiorhodospiraceae bacterium | reverse complement strand
ACCGATGGCGATTTCCCTGGGTTACGGTATTTTGTTTGCGACGACGATTCTATTACTGTTGATTCCGGCGCTCTACATGCTAATCGAAGACCTCAAAGCGATCGGTCGTGCTCAGTTCAGGCCGCCGGTGTTGGCAGCGTAATGGCCGTGCATTGGCATGACCCATGGTGCTGATAATGACAAGATGATGATTGCCCGCGGAGCCGACGCGGATCAGTGTCTTCGCAGTAAGGTCACAAACCGTAGAAGCGGCACGCATTGGCCGTGGTCGCAGCCGCAACTTCCTCCTGCGGCCGGCGGTAGGCTGCGGCGACGACCCGCAACACTTCCGGCAAAAACGCTGGCTCGTTGCGACGCGACGGCGGTTTGGGCGAGAGGCTACGCGGTAGTAGGTAGGGTGCGTCGGTCTCGATCATTAGTCGGTCCAGCGGAATTGTCGGCACGATCGCGTGCAAGTGTTGGCCCCGGCGCTCGTCACAAATCCATCCGGTGATGCCGATGTACAAATCGCGCTCCAGGTAGGCATCGAGATCGGCTTGCGATCCGGTAAAGCAATGGACAACCGCCCGCGGTAAGTCCGTTAGAAAGTCCTCGAGCACCTCAAGAAACTCGACCCTTGCCTCCCGCTCATGCAGAAATACCGGCAATTTCAGCTCGGCCGCAAGGCGCAGTTGGGCGGCGAAGGCCCGCGTTTGTTCCTGTCGGGTGGAGTAATTGCGGTTGAAATCGAGCCCGGTTTCGCCGATGGCCTTGACTTTGCTGTGACCGGCGAGGTCGCGGATTCGACTCGGGG
>CAZWQC010000082.1:0-9791 GCA_964635785.1 uncultured Ectothiorhodospiraceae bacterium | reverse complement strand
CTTTGAGTTTAGCGATACCTGCCGGTTGCGGCAATTTGTTTCACCGGTCACCAAACTCGGCGCCTCAGGTTGCGGTAACACGCGAAATGCGCGCGCTTCTCGGACAATGGGACTGCGGTTGCTACGACAATCCCAATCGCGTTTTGCACGAGTGCCCGTTCTCCGAGAGGTTTGTCTAAATAACCCTGAATTAGAGTATCTGCGAGGCATGGTCGGCAAGGCGGGAACGTTCGCCGCGGCGTAAACTGACATGGCCGCTGTGGTTCCAATCGCGAAAGCGGTCGACGACGAAGGTGAGACCGGAGGTGGTCTCGGTCAGATAGGGGGTATCGATTTGCGCTATGTTGCCCAGGGCAATGACTTTGCTGCCAGGGCCGGCACGGGTAACAAGGGTTTTCATTTGTTTCGAGGTGAGGTTTTGCGCTTCGTCGAGGATGATGAAGCGGTTGAGGAAGGTCCGGCCACGCATAAAATTTAACGACCGAATCTTGATGCGGTTTTGCAGCAGGTCATGGGTCGCGGCGCGCCCCCAGTCGCCGCCGATATCTGTTTTGGTCAGAACCTCAAGGTTGTCCATCAGTGCGCCCATCCACGGTGTCATTTTCTCTTCCTCGGTGCCGGGTAGAAAGCCAATGTCCTCGCCAACGGGAACCGTGACTCGAGTCATGATGATTTCCTTGTAGACGTTGTCCTCGAGCATTTGCTTGAGGCCGGCTGCCAAGGTTAGCAATGTTTTGCCAGTACCGGCGGCGCCGACCAAGGTAACAAAGTCGATGGCGGGATCGAGTAAGACATTCAGCGCGGCATTTTGCTCTAAATTGCGGGCGTTGATACCCCAGACACTGTGACGGGGATTGGCGTAGTCGTGGGCAATCTCGATAATGGCCGAACCGCGTTCGAGTTCGCGAACGAGAACCTGAAAATGGGGTTCGTCGGTTTTGTAAAGGAATTGGTTCGGGTGCCAATCACCGACCAGCGGACCTTGCACTCGATAAAATGTCCGTCCCGCTTCGTTCCACGATTCCATTTCGCGACTATGAGTTTCCCAAAAATCGGTGGGTAGCGCTTGCACGCCGCTGTAAAGAAGCGTTACGTCATCCAGAACTTGGTCATTGTAG
Organism: uncultured Ectothiorhodospiraceae bacterium; assembly: GCA_964635785.1. Lineage (GTDB taxonomy): Bacteria > Pseudomonadota > Gammaproteobacteria > CAYFSA01 > CAYFSA01 > CAYFSA01. The sequence goes on along the minus strand of CAZWQC010000082.1, from coordinate 8,673 downwards.
TAATCTTCTGCGTGGATGCCAACAATGGCAGCTTTTATGCGCAGATTAATATCTTTGGAGACGAGGGTAACGGAGACATCGCGGAACGCCTGTTGCAGGGCGAGTGCGGTGGCAAGAATGGTGTTGTCGGTGCTGTTGCCGGGAAGGGTGTCGGGGAGTTGGGCGAACAGCGCTTGAGTTTGGAAGAATATCTTGCCTGTGGGAGCCAGCTCTTGGTTTTCCTCCGCAGGAATCTGCGGTAGCGGGATGCCGCGACTGATTTGTTCGTGAGTCAGTTCGCTGATCATTTCGTCGATGAAACGACTGACTTGACGAACATTGCGTGCTACTTCCGAAACCCCCTTTTTGCTCTTGTCAAGCTCCTCCAGTACGACCATGGGCAGAAATAGATCGTGCTCCTGGAAACGAAATAGGCAGGCCGGATCGTGCATAAGGACATTGGTGTCGAGCACAAACAAGCGGCGACTGCTGAGATCTTTGTGCACCATAGGAGGTATCCCTCAACGAGGTCTTGTGGTTAGCCGTTGCGCGCAGGCGATCCGGCTGCAACGGCAAAAATGCCCCTGGCGTGCCGGAGCGGCCGGGTGCTGCATGGACAGACAGGCGGCGAAGTGGTCGGTCACCGTGATGAATGGCTACAGCTCGGCGAGGGCCTTAAGTACGTCATTGACGTGACCGTCAACTTTGACTTTTCGCCATTCCTGGTGCAGGCAGCCGCCTTTGTCGATCAGAAAGGTGCTGCGCTCAATGCCCATGGCCGGTTTGCCGTACATGACTTTGGGTCTGATCACATCGAACAACGTGCATAGGGTTTCGTCCTTGTCGGACAGGAGCTCAAACGGAAGCGCTAGTTTGGTTTTGAAGTTTTCATGGGATTTGATGCCGTCCCGAGACACACCAAGAATCACGGCATCGCGCGCAACGAAATCGGGGTGATGATCACGAAAGTCTTCGGCCTCGCGAGTACAGCCAGAGGTGTTGTCTTTGGGGTAGAAATACAACACGACGTTCTGCCGACCCAGAAATTCGCTTAAATAAATGGTTTGATCCCCGGTTGCCGGCAGGGAAAAATCCGGTACGGGTTGGCCTATGCTGATTTGGGTCACAATGAGATTACTCCAAGTGGTAACGGGGCGTCGGTCGGGGTTGTCCGGGTAAGTGACAGTGGGCGGCGGCCGCCGCATCAGTGTTAGACCGGACCGACACAAGGCGGTAAGTCTGGCAAGGTCAGCGTTTTGCGGGTTCCATCACGCCATCTAAATTGAGTCGATCGCAAAGGTCCATGAAGTCTTCGCGCAATAGCGCGATCTGCAACTGTCCGGGAACGCCGATCGATAGGTGAACGGTATAGATCGGTGTCCCGGTATGGGCGGCAGGATGACTACTCGTTGCCAGCTCTTCGATATTGATGCCGCGACTCGAGAAGAAGCTGGCCAGCTCGTGGACGATCCCCGGATGATCGAGCCCGACCATTTCCACTAAGTAAGGTAATTGATCGCCTTTGGCATGGCGGGCTTGGGTTCGTTTGCTGAGGATCGCAAGATCATGTTCGCGTTGCAGCGTTGAGAGGGCGGTCTCGAGTTTGCTAATGGTGTTCCATTGGCCGCTGATCAGCTGGATGATCGCGAAGCTGCGACCAAGCGCCGACATCCGACTGTCCTCGATGTTACAGCCGGTGTCGTGAACAACCCGGGAGATCTCTTCGACGAGACCGGGACGATCTTCGCCGATAATGGAAACGACAAGGTATTCACTCATGAGCAGTGCGTTCCCTGAAATAGGTAGAAGTCAAGACACAACAATCATCGTGGTGGCGCGCTGGCTCGTGGGTCAAACCCCGACCATCGTCCGTGTGCACGATTCGTTATTAAGGGTAGCAGGTTGCGTGGCAGCCGAGAAGCAAGGCAAAGCGGTTAAACAATCGGAAGCCGCTCGCAGCCGACGGTGATTGCTGTCGCATGGCTTGTCATGTCGGGGGAATGAGGATTACCATCGTGCCTTCGGTCCGGTCCAAAGGGTATGTGGAGATGTTCGAAGGTAGTTTTGTCGCACTTGTGACGCCTATGCATGACGATGGCCGCATCGACGATCGGGCATTGGCCGACTTGGTCGAGTTTCATGTCGGTCAAGGCACGGCGGGCATCGTTGCGGTGGGTACGACGGGCGAATCCGCGACACTCGACCATGCCGAACATATCCGGGTGATTGGCAGAGTTGTTGAATTGGTCCGCGGTCGGATTGCGGTGATCGGCGGTACCGGTTCGAATTCAACCCGGGAAGCGATCGAGCTTACCCGTGCGGCGAAAGAAGTGGGTGTTGATGGGTGTTTGTTGGTGACGCCCTACTATAACAAACCGACTCAGGAAGGCTTGTTCTTGCATTATCTAACCATTGCCAATGCAGTGGATGTCCCGCAGATTCTATACAACGTCCCTGGGCGGACCGCTTGCGATTTGCTGCCGGAGACGGTGGCACGGTTGGCGACCCATGCATGCATCGTCGGCATTAAAGAGGCAAGCGGTGATGTGGAACGAATCATGGCGTTGCGAGAAGCGACGCAGGATGGCATCACGATCTTGAGCGGCGAAGACGCTTGTGCTTGTGAGGCGATGTTGCGGGGTGCGCGGGGGGTGATTTCGGTGACCGCGAATGTGGTCCCCGCATTGATGCGGGATATGGTCGATGCCGCGGTTGCTGGCGATCGTGGCACGGCGGAAACCATCGATATACCGATGCAGGAACTGCACCGCGCGTTGTTTTTTGAAGCCAACCCGATTCCGGTGAAATGGGCGCTGCATGAAATGGGACGAATCGAAAGCGGAATCCGTCTGCCGCTGACACCACTTGCCGCGCAGTATCGCAAGCCGTTGCGCAATGCCATGACCGCAGCTGGAGTGCGGCTTTGAGTGGAACGTTTCGATGGCGACTGGCCACTCGCGTGGCACTGGTCAGTTTGCTCGGTGCCTTGCTCTGCGCTTGCGCGAATAAGAGCCGACCGTTGGATGAAATAGATACCGGCGTACGTCCACCGTTGGAGGTTCCGCCCGATCTGAGTCAACCAACTTTCGATGACAGCTACGCCATTCCAGCCCGCGGTGCGGTGCGAGCGAGTGCCGTCCAACAGGTTCCGGGCGGGTGTGTGCCCGTGCGCGCATTGGATGATGTCGAGGGTGTGACGGTGGCGGGTTCCGGCGCGATGCGCTGGCTCACGGTCGGGGCGGATGCCGATGCCTTATGGGGACATGTCTTGGCATTTTGGCGGGAATTGGGTGTGGCCTTGGCTTGGCGGGATGAGCGTGCGTTGGTGATGGAAACGGAATGGATCGAGGATCTGGCCGCATTGGCCGGGGAAGTGTCGCCGAGTTCGACGGAGCCACTGATCGTTTGGAATAAGTTCAGGTTACGGTTGGAACCGATGGCTGATCGAACCGCAACCGAGGTTTTCGTCAGTCACCTCGCCGCAAGAAAAATGTCACAGCGTAAACGTCACGGGTGGCAACCGCTGGGCAGTGATTCGCTGTTGGAAGCGTGGCTGTTGCGGCGGTTGATGGTGTCGCTTGGCGCAAGTGGTGTGGCAGCGGATCAAGCGATTGCGGCAGCGGTCGATCAAGGCAAAATGCTTGAGTTGGTCGCCGAGGCCGATGGTACCGTGTTGCGCTTGCACGAACGCTTTGTCGCCGCCTGGCGCCGAGTGGGTGTGGCCTTGGATCGTGCGCGTTTGCCGGTCGATGATCGTAATCGAAGTAACGGCTTGTATTTTGTAACGTTTCGGGGACAACCGGAGGGCGGTTTTTGGGCTCGGTTGTTCGGTGGGGCGGAAGGGCTGCGCAAGAACGAGCAGTACCAAGTGCAGCTCCAGGGCCAGCAAGAGTATACCGACATCATGGCATTGGATGCCCGGGGCGAACGGCTGGATACCGCTAGCAATCAAGCCCTGTTGCAGCGGTTACGCGATGCATTGGCTAAAGACGCAAGCATCGCGCAATAGCGAACCCGGCCAGCATGAGTCCCATCAAGCCGGGTAGATAGGCGATAGTGCCATTGGTCGAACGTGGTTGAGCGAGTCCCGCTGCGTCGGGGGCGGCATGTGGCGAGCCTTTTATCGGTACTTCGAGTGAGTAAACCACCGGAAAATCAAGTGATGCACCGGCCTCGCGCAGGCGTTTACGCATCACGCGTGCCAAGGGACAGATCGTCGTGTTTGCGAGCGAATCAATCCGCAGTTGTGTCGGATCGATACGGCCACCGGCTCCCATGCTACTGGCAATGGGAAGCGTTCGAGCTTGACAGACCTTGACCAACGCAACTTTGGTTGCAATGGTGTCAATACAATCGAGTATATAATGCGGCGAGGGGGTCAATGGCCACGTCGCGTCTTCCGGCTGCAAGAACTTTGCTATCTTCTCGACTCGACAGTTTGGATTGATATCGCCGATCCGCTCCGCCATGACATCGACTTTGCGCTGTCCCACCGTACTGTTTAAAGCGAGTAATTGGCGGTTGATATTGGATAGGGCAACGGTGTCGTGATCGACCAGTATCAGCTGCCCAACGCCTGCTCGAGCCAGTGCCTCGACGGCGAAACTGCCGACGCCGCCGAGTCCGGCAACCAGTATGCGCGTTTCGGCAAGCTGTGCGACGGCAGCATCGCCGATGAGTTGGCGGGTGCGAAGGTCAAACATGGGTCCAACGCAAGTGAATTGGTCGACTCGCTCGGATGCGCGCTGGTTCGCTGGATGGAGGAAAAAAACCGAACCGGCTTGGGCATGAGCATTGAGCTGGACCGTCGATTGGCCGACGCGGGCTTGTGGTTGGGTCGAGGCAGGGCGGATCGAGTACGAGCACCGCCAAGTCGCTACGCGGTTTGTGATGGCATGTTATCCATCGGCTTATGAGTGCTTGCGTCCCTTCCCCCCGCGGTGGACGGGACGCACTAGAGCTTTGTGCCAAGACTTCTGCCACAATTGATACCGACGGAGACAGTACTTCGTCGATGATCCTTGTACGCATTTGGAGGAATCCGGTATGTATCGTTATGTGCTAGCAAGCGTGTTGCTACTGTTGGGTGTTGGCGTTTCGGCGCAAGAGATGGCGACGCCTGCAGAGGCGAAGGCTCTGTCGGAACAGGCGCAGGCCCTGGTCAACCAGCATGGCCGGGAACAGGCATTCGCCGCTTTTGCCGATGAATCGAGTGTTTACCAGACCAAAGATCTCTATGTGTTCTGTATGGATTTCGACGGCGTGATGATATCTCACCCGTTAAAACCGCAATTGATTGGAAAAAATCTTTTCGAGTTCAATCAATATGGCGAACCGCTGTTCCAAGAGATGATCGAAGTCGCGAAAACCAAGGGGTATGGTTGGGTCGACTATCATTGGCCTTATCCGGGCACCGATGAGATAAAGGAAAAAGCGAGTTATGTGATGCGCAACGACGAAGGGTTCTTCTGTGGTGTCGGCGCCTATCAATAATCACAACCTTGAGTTCTAGTCCGAGTCGTCATTGGTTGCAAACGGTTTCGTGGTGCGCCGTTCTCCCGAATTTTCGTCCAGGCCAGGGGGGATAGCTGCCTTACGCAACGATGGCGTTCACGTAGACGGTCCGACTAACCGCTCTCCCGAAAGACGGTAGAGCGGTTCGCTCAGAGTTGCCGCCGGCGCGCATTAGCCTGCTGCCGTATTCCTTTCAAGCTCTTGATCGATCAATAAAATACCTTGTCCACTATCGGTCATCGCGACCCGCTGGCGCAGATTGTCGGCAGAGGCCGTATCCTCGATCTGACTGGGGATGAATCCGACCAAGAAACTCTCGGTAAAATGGTCCTGAACATCGCGCGCGAGCGATACCAGATCATTGATGGCTTGAGTCAATGCGTTTTCCTGATTGTAAACATCCTCAACTAGCTCTCGCACGTCCGTCCATTCATGGCGCGGCGCCGGTATGTCGCCAATGGTCGCCTGAAAATCCATGTCGTTGAGATAGCGAATGAATTGGTGCATATGCTGCATTTCACCCGTGGCCTCTTTGCGAAAATAGGCCGCAAAACCATTCAGACCCCGCACGTCTGCCCAGGAAGCCATGGTGATGTAGTTGAATGCCGTGGTGGCTTCGACCGAGACATGCGCATTGAGCGCCTCGGTGATTCGTTTGTCTAACCGCATGATTTATAAATCCTCTCGTCGTAAGCAATACGAGCCTCACGCGAGTCCCGACCGGCCGGATGACCCCGAGCGCTCGCTTTCGCGCATCGACCCCGAGGCGCTAATGATGCACTTCCTGGATCGTTCGTCAACCCTTTGTTTTCTTGCATTATCAGTCGTCCCATCAGTTCTTGCACCCGTGCCCCCCTGCGGGGACGGAACGCAGCAGACGTTTGTGCAAAACTTTGCAACGATCAAATAGGTTTTTCATACTAGCCAATATACCAACAAAAACAGAGCTTGAGCGGTCACTATGCCGATAAAAACCCGCCGAAATGCGCGTTTGCCAGTCTTGTGCCTTAACAGACGCTGGCTGATCCACGCAGCCGGGCTACCCCCCAACAAGGCAAGACCATGTAACACGAGCTCCGGCACGCGGGTTTGCTCGCCCTTGGCCATCGCCTTGTCGACGCCGTAAAAGCCCAGGGTCAATAGGTTGATTGAGACGAAGTAGGCGACACGGACGGGCCAACCAAGAACGATCCACGTACTTAACCAGAGCAAGAGCAGCAAAACTGCCGCCCATCCAGCGAAACGTCGTATGGTATACATGCTAAGGACTGGTGCCTAGTGGTGTGTTTTGGCCTCCGACAAGCACGTCGGCTACCGCTTCGATGGTACAAACGAATAAAAACTCTGGCCAACTCCAGCGGCTGGTGCATGCGGGTCGAAATAAAGCGTACGCAACTGAAAACCCGCTGGACGGGCAAGGATTTCGCCTTCGACCAACGTCCGGTAGGCAACGCCACCAAGTAGCCGATGGACTACAGTAAGGTACAGCCGATCTAGCACGTTTGCACTCAGTAATAGGTGCAGGATCTCGGGTCCGGTCACTGAATAGATTGTGCGATGCCCAAGTGCCGACAAGGTGGTGATTAGCGTTGTTGCGCTAACGTTGGCCGCCTGGTCCTCGACCACCCGAAAGCCCTCTTTACGCAACGCCTCGATTCGTGCAGCTGGGGCCAAGGTACCGGTAAAGAAAACAACACGTTTCACCCGTTCCCGAAACTCCGGCGGCAAAACGAAATCCAGCGACTTGCTGACGACGGCCAATGCAGGATAAACCGATAACCCCTGTGCTTCCCGCCAAGCCCGCAAATCAGCAAAATCCGGTTGCTCATAGACGGCAATGATCTCTTGGGCGATACCGGCGGCACGATCACGCAAATGACGGCCACTGGTCACAAGAACGTCCGCTTGGGCCGCCAGTTCTTGAAACAAACGCCAATCGCGCGGGTTGGCTATGCTCGCCGGCACCGTATACGCATTTTCTTCAGCCGACCTGAGCGCAATACGGCCATCGAGACTGCTGACATAATTGGTGTAGACGAAGGGTCGTTCTCTGGTTGCCTGCTGCCAAAGTCGCTCATCAAGGTAAAGGTTGCGCAACTCAACCGCGGTACTCGGTTGCGGCCACAAGCGGATCATGGTATCGCTCATTGCGTTGTGGGTCATGGGGCTATTGATCGGCGTATTGCTGTCGCCTACCTACGCTAATCATACAGAATCTTCGCCATTTCCTGGTAAACCTGGCCAATCGAACCGTTCTGGTTTTCCAACAAGCAGACCAGGTTACCCAGCACGCAGACGGTCATGGTATCGCCGCGGACCACCCAACCACGGGGCGGTGCCCAACCGCGTTGTTGCGTAAACATCGACAATTGATCTGCGTTCGCTTGCGTTAAGCGCTGGTAGCTGGAGGCAAATCGACACAAATCATGAAGCACGTTCTGCGCTAGGAAACCATAGCCTTCACCGCAACTGCCGTCGTCGCGGAATTGCACTACGGCTTGTACCCCATCGAGCGCCAATAATCGTTTAACCATCGTCACTCATCCCGTGGGGAATCGGTCAAACCGGCGAAAGCGGCTTCCAAATCACCTTGATCGTTGCGCAAGACCAAACCGGTGCGATCTTGAATGACCACCGACCAATCCGATCCGATCAACGAGAAGCCGGTCACCGGATAAAATCCCTGCATCTGGGTCAAGGTTTCCCAACCGCGGGCTTGCATCGTTCCGATCGCTCGATTGGCGACGCAGACATGGGCCAGTAGGTCGAGAATCCGGTCGTCGAGGTGTGGCGCTTGCCCTTGGTCGATTTGGTGCTCGATCAACTCGCCGCGGTCGGAAAACTCAAACGCGGCGAGCACGCCCGGTAATTGCATCAATCGTTCGAATCGCGTCATGATTCTAGCTCCGCCGGCCCGATTGCCGGTAACGGTTGGAAACGCCGCATCACGGCAATGGCGTCATTCAATGCCGCGTGGCCATTGCGCATAAAGCAGAACAACGAACCCCAAACACACACCGTATAGTCCGGTCCGGTGACCGTCCAGCCAAAAGTCGGTAACAAACCGCAGTTTTGCGTGCACAAACCCCGCAACAGTTCCCCTTCCATGGTGACGCCCATCGTGGTCGCACGACACATAATGGCGGCAAGGCGAGCCATCTTTTCGTCAATCGCACCGCG
>CAZWQC010000081.1:8411-9797 GCA_964635785.1 uncultured Ectothiorhodospiraceae bacterium | reverse complement strand
TTATACGCAGCTGGTCTGTGCCAGCGGTAACGCGACTGCCCAGCGGCATCTCGCGCGTGTTTTTACCATCGCCGATGCCAATTGGCGCGGAATCGGCACGATTCCCGAATCCGGCTTTGTCCCGGCGGCAGTATTGGCGGATAGGGATGCGCGGCAGCGATTTCCTAATGACGCCGAGTCTGCGCGGCAACGTGCCGGACAAATGCCACCTGGTTGCGATTGTGCGCGGGTGGTGCTCGGGCAGATCTACCCCGATGCTTGTCGGTTGTACGGTACGGCATGTCAGCCGCGGCATCCGGTTGGGCCCTGCATGGTGTCCGACGAAGGCGCATGCCGAATCTGGTGGACGGGTGGAGTACGCCGACCGCAGCAACACGTTGCGTGAAGGTGTTTTGGTGCAAATGTGTACGGACGGGGCCAGCAATGGTTGGTGGCGAGACCTGCAGTGGCACAAAGCATGTGGACAATCATGTCTGCCGACTTCGCGGTGGATAACGGCGAGTGAGTGGGCGCTTGAAAATCGATCTGGTGCGCTCTGTGTCGCCAGTGCGAACCACATCGTTTCATCGGTTTTTGCGTCCCTTTCCCGCGGGGGAGGGGACGTAACAACTTGTTCTTCGAAAACTTATTCACCAATCAATAAGCGGGCAGATGCTGCTGATTGCGGAGTCGAAGTGGACACCACAGTACAATCCCCCGAACGACGCCAAGTTCATCGCGTCACGTTTGCGTCAAGCGCCCGGCTTGAGTGCGGTAGCCAAGTCGTCGAAGTGACGGTGATCGATCTGTCCCTGCGTGGCGCGCTAGTGGCAGTCGATTCGCACGAGCAACCGAGCCTGGCCGGCGGGCGTTGCCATGTAATGCTCGCGTTGGATGATACGACCAAGATCGATTTCGCTGCCCATGTGGTTTGGCAACACGCCGGAATGCTGGGTTTGCAAATCGAGACGCTGGATTTGAACAGTATCCAGCATCTGCGGCGTTTGGTCGAGCTCAATCTCGGCGACGCGCAACTGTTGAGCCGCGATTTGGCGGCGTTGTTCAGCCAAACGGAAACTGGCGAGAAAAGTTAGTACGGGTTCTGCCGAATCAAAAAAGATCGATATCGCCACTTTTGGTGGGATGTTGGTTCGCGATACTGAGGTAGTTCACGATTTGGTTGCGGCCCGCGGACTTGGCGGCATAGAGCGCCTGATCGGCATGGTCGATGAGGGTAGTCGGCAAGGTTCGGGTAATGTACTCGACGTAACCGATGCTTACGGTAACATGCCCGACACCGGGAAAGCGGTGTTGGTCGACGGTTCGGCGAAAGCGCTCGAGGGCGGCGCTGGATTGGCCGGGAAGTGGTGTCTTGAGCAGCACCAGGAACTCCTCCCCGCCATAGCG
>CAZWQC010000081.1:0-8401 GCA_964635785.1 uncultured Ectothiorhodospiraceae bacterium | reverse complement strand
ACGGCTTGCTGACGGGAGGTGTGGGGAAGCACAACCAGGAACTCCTCCCCGCCGAACCGAAACAGGCAATCGGTGTAGCGAAACGATCGTTCCATCAACCGGGCGAACAAGATCAAGACCTCGTCGCCGTATAAATGACCGTAAGTGTCGTTGACTCGTTTGAAATGGTCGATGTCCAGCAGTGCCAAGGTAAGCGGTTTGGCAGGATTGTTTTGAATCTGTTGGGTAGCTAATTCGAACAGTATGGGGAAGGTATGGCGATTGAGCAGACCGGTCAATGGATCGCGTTCGCGACTGTCCATCAGCCGAATCATGTTGCCGTAGATCTCGACGAGTTGGAGCAATTCCACACGCAACCAAGGGTTGCGCGGGGTGTTTTCGATGACGATCAGGCGCATTGGGCCGATTTTACCTTGGACCGGGATGATCAATCGTTCGACGTCAATCCCGGTTGGACGGACGATGGCGTGTTGGGTCTCGATCGCCTCGTCCAGGCCGGCGAGCGGTTGGGGCAGCATGGATCGTTCGCCGGTGGTATCGAAGCGGCGGATGGTGCGATCACCGGCAACGGGGAGGTCGCTAGTGCCCGAGTGGTTGTTTTCGCCAAACAACTCGAGCACATAGACTGCATCCGTCGCGGCTTGTGTACGGAGAACATCAATTAGAGCGCGGGTCAAGGAAAGCCCATCGCTCTGCAGACTTAGCCCGACCACTTGGCTGAGTTGTCCTAAACCGTCGACCTTCATAGCCTGTTGTTTCAAGGGAAAAGAATGGATTCGCTCCCGCAAGGCTGAGCGCAAGCCCGACGAGTTGTTGTTATGATGAACGTCATCGGGTCGCTGGCGCAAGCCTTTTGATTGCGCGGGGGACGGCAAGCGGCCACCGGCCACCGGTCGGACCGAAAGGTGTGTGCGTGTCGACACTCGGTGACCCGACTTTGCCTGATCGGACCCCGTTTGCCACTTGGGCAAGCTGCCTGAGTGGTCGCGAACAGCGAGATCGGCATGCAACCAACGAGGTGACTTAAAAGGCCTAGACCATGCCAGAGATTCAGTGGTTAAACCCGGTTGGCTTGGATGAACTCCGGGAAATCTACGTGCTCCGTGATGTCGACTTGGATAAACTGTACGGTTTGTTGAGAACTTGCCCTGTCCGCAGGCTTAAGGCCGAGGAGGTACTGATTGCACCGGGAGAGCCGAGTTCTATCGTGTATGTGCTGTTGGCAGGACAGCTGCGTGTTCACCTCAATTGCCCGAAATCCGAGCCCTTGAGTCTGCTATCGCCGGGCGAGACGATTGGGGAAATCGGTGTGCTCGACCATCTGCCGCGGACTCTATTGGTTGTGGCCGATTCTCCTTCGCGGGTTCTTCAGCTAAGTACATCGGCTTTTTGGTCAATGGTGTACCATTCGCACGAATTCACCATCAATTTATTGACTATTCAATCGCAACGGTTGCGTGATAATGCGACGACTTTGGAGCAGATCGTCAAAGTCAAGGAGACCTATCAACGTCACGCGATCATGGATGGCTTGACCGGTTTATACAATCGGCGATGGCTAGCGCAAATGTTACCGAGATTCGTCCAGCGCAGTCAGCGCGACGGGATGCCGTTGGTCCTGGCGATGGTGGATATCGATTTCTTCAAGCAATTCAATGATACTTACGGTCACCAAGCGGGTGATCACGTGCTCTTTCAAGTCGGGCAGCGATTGCTGAGTTTGTTTCGACCGCAAGATCATTTGATTCGATATGGCGGTGAGGAATTCACGATTGTCTTGGTGGATACAGTCGAAGCGTTGGCTTACGAGGCGATGGAGCGGGCGCGAGAGGTCATTGCGGGAACGGCCTTTAAGCTGGCGCAAGGCACCGAAGTGACGGTCACTGTCTCCATTGGACTTGCCGAATTGGCGCCGAATATGTGTCAAGACGAGCTGATTTTTGCGGCGGATCAAGCGCTTTATCGCGCCAAGAAAAATGGCCGTAACCGTTGTGAAAGGGCCTCGCAAGCATGAGAAACCGACGCATTGATTGGCGGATTGGGTCGGTATTCATTGTTACAAAAATTGTTGCAGAACAAGACGGCTGCGTCCCTTCCTCGGCGGGGGCGCTGGACGCCAGAACTGATGCAGCGATGGATAACGTAAAAGCCGGCAAGTTCCCGGCGGTGGTTTAGAAATGATTACAGGTATTCATCATGTTGGAGTGCTCGTTGCGGATATTGCGCGAGCGCTGGATTTCTATCGGGGCGTGCTCGGTCTGACCGAATGTCCGCGTCCGGCGTTGAGCTACCCTGGTGCGTGGTTGGACCTCGGCCATGGTCAGCAGCTACATTTGATGCAATTGCCCAATCCGGATCCAACGCAACGGTCGGCGTATGGTGGCAGAGATCGACATCTCGCACTGCAAGTCAACGAGTTAGCGCAATTGACCGAACGGCTGCAAACTGCCGGCATTGGCTATACCGAGAGTCAGTCTGGCCGAGCCGCGGTGTTCTGCCGTGATGGCGATGGCAATACACTGGAATTCGTTGCGATGGCAGACTAGTATCAATGGTCGTATCAGTTCTTGCGTCCCTTGCCGTCACGGGGAAAGGAATGCGGCAGGCGTGTCGGCAAAACGGTTGCAACAATCAATAGAACCTCTGCGGCCGGCACGCGGACGGATTGCCGCGTCTTCAACGGAGTGTTTCGTATTGTTTTTATATTGAAATCAAATTCTATCGTGTGTCTGACTGATCATGACAACCCTTGCACCGATTTTGCTTTGCACCGATCTCGATCGGACGCTGATTCCCAACGGCACTCAGACCGAATCGGTCTTGGCCCGGCCATTGCTCAGGTACCTCGCCAATCAGGCAAGTGTCACGATCGTTTATGTCAGCGGGCGGAGCCTGACGTTGTTGCAAACGGCAATCGATGACTATGGCCTACCCGTACCTGCTTATGCAGTTGGCGATGTTGGCACCAGTATCTATCAGGTCGGCCGCGATGGGTGGCGACTGGACCACGTGTGGCAAGACGAAATCGCTGCCGATTTCAATGGTTTTGACGGGCCGGCGCTGCACGCTTGGCTGCGTGATATGCCAGCGCTGCAATTGCAAGAACCGGATAAACAAAACCGCTTCAAATTAAGTTATTACACGCCAATGGATCAGGAGCCAGAACCGGTGTGTGGGTTGATCGAGGGACGTTTGCGCGCGCATGGCGTGGCGGCGAGCGTCATTTTTAGTCGCGACGACATGAATCAAATCGGACTGGTGGATGTTGTGCCAAAACGGGCGACGAAATATCATGCGGTGGAGTACCTGATTGGGACGCTTGGGTTTGCGCGGGAACGTGCCGTCTTTGCAGGTGATAGCGGCAACGATCTGCCCGTGCTGGTGAGTGGCCTGCAAGCGATTCTGGTTGCCAATGCCGATGTCAAAGTGCAAGACACGGTGCGGCAGGCGATTGAGCAGCAGAACCAACTCGACAGGCAGGTTTATTTCGCCCGCGGCGGTTTGCGAGGTATGAACGGCAATTATGCGGCGGGCGTGCTGGAAGGGGTTGGCTATTTTTTTCCGGAGTACTTGGCATTACTGGAAAATGCACCGCTATCGTGACCTATTCGCCCCAGATCGACAACTTCAATTGACGGCATATGCCTTTTGGGAAGAAAACCGTGCGTGTATTACATGTGTTGGATCATTCCATTCCGCTGCATAGTGGTTACACCTTCCGTACCCGTGCCATTTTGCTACAACAGCGCCGATTCGGTTGGGAGACTGAGCAAATCACCAGCGGTAAGCAGGGTATGGTCGAGGCGGCCGAAGAAACTGTCGAGGGTTTGCGTTTTTATCGAACCCGCCCGCCGCATGGACTGTGGCAACGATTGCCTGTCATTGGGCAATGGCGGTTCGTGTCGGATTTGCGGCGGCGTTTGGGCGACATCATCAAGGAAACCTGGCCCGATATCGTGCATGCCCATTCGCCGGTGTTGACGGCGGTTGCCGCATTACCGGTGGCACGGCAGCACGGTTTGCCCCTGGTGTATGAAGTGCGCGCGTTCTGGGAAGACGCGGCGGTGGATCACGGGACAACCCGTCAGGGGAGTTTGCGCTATCGAGCGACTCGGGCATTGGAAACTCGGATGTTGCGTCGGGCGGATGCGGTGACCTGTATCTGTGAGGGCTTGCGTAGGGAGATTGTCGGTCGGGGGATTGGCGCGGACAAGGTCACCGTCATCCCTAACGCGGTCGACATTGATGCGTTCGGTTTCGGGCGGGCGCCGGATCTTGATCTCAAGCAATCACTTGGATTAGATTCCGAGGTGGTCCTGGGTTTTATCGGATCCTTTTATGCCTACGAGGGTCTGGATCTTTTGCTCGATGCGCTGCCATTGCTGCGTGCGCAGGGCGTCGCCGCGAAACTGTTGCTGGTTGGCGGTGGACCGCAGGCCGAGGCGCTAAAGGCGCGTGTCAAGCGGCAGGGTTTGAGCGAATGGGTGCGATTCGTGGGTCGGGTACCGCATGACGTCGTGCAGCGCTATTACGATTTGGTCGATATTTTCGTCTATCCGCGCCGGTCGATGCGCTTAACCGAGTTGGTGACGCCCTTAAAACCCCTGGAAGCCATGGCGCAAGGCAAGTTGGTGATCGCGTCGTCGGTCGGTGGGCATGTCGAACTCATTCGTCCGGGACTGACCGGTGAACTTTTCCCGCCCGGCGATGTTCAAGCTCTTACGACCACCATCGTGAAACTGGTGGCCGACCGTAGCGATTGGCCGCGGCGGCAACACAACGGACGGCGTTTCGTGGCCGAGGAGCGGAACTGGACCGTTGCGGTAGGACGTTACCGTGGCGTCTACGACGCAGTCAGTCACGCCGCGCTCCACAGTCAACGAACTTGAATTCAACGGCTTAACCGCTATATTTACGCAACCCGTTGATTGCATTATACTAACGCCTGAATTCTTGGCAGCGAGACAACCATGCGCATCTATCAGGAAGCTCTGACTTTCGACGACGTTCTGTTACTTCCCGCTTATTCGCAAATTTTGCCCGGTGAAGTCGACCTGACAACCCGCCTGACCCGTGAAATCCGCCTCAACGTTCCGCTCGTCGCGGCGGCGATGGATACCGTGACCGAAGCGCGTTTGGCCATTGCGATGGCGCAGGAGGGCGGAATCGGATTTATCCACAAGAACCTCTCGCCCACGCAACAGGCCGATCATGTTCGTCGGGTCAAAAAATACGAAAGTGGTGTGATCAAAGAGCCAATCACCCTGCCACCGACTACGACGATACGCGAAGTGTTGGCGATCACTCGGGCTCATGGTATTTCCGGGGTACCGGTTGTGGATGGTGAAGATTTGGTTGGGATTGTGACCAGTCGCGATCTGCGTTTTGAAACGCGGATGGAGGCACCGGTATCGGTGGTCATGACGCCAAAAGAGCGACTCGTGACCGTCGAGGCAGGGGCGAGTAGCGACGAGGTGTTGGCATTGATGCACAAACACCGCATCGAGAAGGTGTTGGTCGTAAACCAAGATTTTAAGTTACGGGGTATGATTACGGTCAAGGATATTCAGAAATCGAGCGACTATCCCAATGCCTGCAAGGACGAGTATGGTCGCTTGCGCGTTGGTGCCGCGGTCGGTACCGCAGGGAATACGGAAGAGCGGGTGCATTGTTTGGTGGAAGCGGGTGTCGACGTCATTGTCATTGATACGGCGCATGGCCATTCCCGCGGTGTCATCGAGCGCCTCGTATGGGTTAAACGCAATTTTCCGGATGTACAAATCATTGCCGGCAATATCGCCACAGGTGATGCGGCGATCGACCTGGTCGAAGCGGGTGCCGATGCGGTCAAGATCGGGATTGGTCCCGGATCGATTTGTACCACGCGGATTGTTGCCGGAGTCGGGGTACCACAAATGACCGCGATCGACAATGTCCATTCCGCGTTAAAAGAGATCGATGTGCCGATGATAGCCGATGGCGGTATTCGCTTTTCCGGAGATATTGCCAAAGCGATCGTCGCTGGCGCTCATTCGGTGATGATCGGTGGACTGTTTGCAGGGACGGAAGAGGCGCCCGGCGAAGTCGATCTGTACCAGGGGCGCTCGTACAAATCCTATCGCGGCATGGGTTCCATCAGCGCGATGCAACAGGGCGCAAAAGATCGTTATTTCCAAACGGCGGAAACGGCCGAGAAATTGATACCGGAAGGAATCGAAGGACGTGTGCCGTACAAAGGGCCGATCGGCACCATCATCTTCCAATTGCTTGGCGGACTGCGCTCCGGGATGGGCTATACGGGTTGCCGTAACATCGAGCAAATGCGGGTCCAGCCGCAGTTTGTCCGTATCACCGGGGCGGGTTTCCGCGAGAGCCATGTGCATGATATCTCGATTACCAAAGAAGCACCGAATTATCGGGGCAATTGATCGATTTCTGTGGCGACCTTGCCTTACCGTAAGCGTTAGGGATGGGCAAGGCGGCGATCCGTGAATCAATCGACTTTGGAGTCGAGATGGTTGCAAAAACTAGTGGCGTCTCATCGCGAGAGAAACGAGTGTATTTCTGCGTGTTACCGCAGCACGATGCGCCCGGAAGGTTTGCAAAAGTCAGTATGACACTGTCATCGATCAACGCCATGGCAACGGCCGTGGTCGCTCGTGCAACCGCCCTTTCCCACTACAGGCCTATGTGATGCCTTCAATACCACCCTTTTGCTCATCGTCAGTGGACGACATCCATGCGGAACGGATCTTGATTATCGATTTTGGTTCGCAGTACACCCAATTGATTGCCCGACGGGTGCGCGAGGCAGAAGTCTACAGCGAGATCCTGCCGTTCGACACCGAAGCGGCCGAGATTCGCGACTTTGCACCAAAGGGGATCATACTCTCCGGGGGACCTGATTCGGTGAGCGGTGAGAATCCACCGTCCGCACCGGCCGTTGTCTTCGAGCTTGGCGTACCCGTGCTAGGGATTTGTTACGGCATGCAGACCATGGCGGCGCAACTTGGCGGGAAAGTGGTGTTAGCCAAGCGGCGCGAGTACGGTTTCGCGCAAGTGACGATCGAACAGACCAGCCCGCTTTTGGCAGAGATCAGCGATCACGCGTTGGCCGATGGCCGGGCCGGGTTGGATGTATGGATGTCGCATGGCGATCTCGTCGCAACATTGCCAAGTGGGTTTACTGTTTTGGGGAGCACCGACAGTGCGCCGATTGCGGCAATGGCGGATGAAACGCGCAACTGGTATGGCTTGCAGTTTCATCCCGAGGTTACCCATACTCACCAAGGGCAACGGATTCTGGAACGGTTCGTGCACGGTATATGCGGTTGTCGGCCGCTGTGGACATCGGTAAATATCATTACCGACCATACTCAACGAATTCGCGATCGGATCGGTTCGGATCGCGTCATTTTGGGGTTGTCCGGGGGTGTGGATTCGGCAGTTGTCGCTGCGCTGTTACACCAAGCCATCGGTGCGCAATTGACTTGTTTATTCGTCGACAACGGTCTGTTGCGGTTGCACGAGGGTGACCAAGTGATGCAAACCTTTGCCCGGCACATGGGTGTGAGGGTGGAACGCATCGATGCGGCGGAACGTTTTTTCGCGGCATTGGTTGGCGTGACCGATCCGGAACAAAAACGCAAGCGGATTGGTAAGCTATTCATCGATGTATTCGAGGAGGCCGCGAGCCGGCTAGGTGACGTGCGCTGGCTGGCACAAGGGACGATCTATCCGGATGTGATCGAATCGGCGGGGGCGAAAACGGGTAAGGCGACCGTCATCAAGTCCCATCACAATGTCGGCGGACTACCGGAGCGGATGAGCTTGGGTCTGGTCGAGCCGCTCCGTGATTTGTTCAAGGACGAAGTGCGTCGACTTGGCTTGGAGCTAGGGTTACCCGCGGAGATGGTCTATCGACATCCGTTTCCTGGACCGGGATTGGCGGTGCGGGTCTTGGGTGAGGTCCACCGGGAGTACGCCGAGCTGTTGCGTGAAGCCGACGCGATCTTTATTCAAGAGCTGCGCCGGGAAGGGTGGTACGATCGCGTCGCCCAAGCCTTTGCGGTATTTTTGCCCGTGCGGTCGGTGGGGGTGATGGGTGACTGTCGGCGCTACGATTATGTGATCGCGTTGCGTGCAGTGAGTACGGTCGATTTTATGACAGCCAGTTGGGCGCAATTGCCCTACGCATTGCTGGATTGCGTCGCCCGGCGCATTATCAATGAAATCCCGGGGATTGCCCGGGTAACGTATGATATTTCCAGTAAACCACCCGCGACCATCGAATGGGAGTAGGCGATGGGTATTGGCGGGATCCGTGGGCCGCGGGATCGTGCCGAAGTGGATGTGTTCTGGCTGCGACATGCCCTGCGCTTGGCCGAACTGGCGGCGCGAC
>CAZWQC010000080.1:7100-9849 GCA_964635785.1 uncultured Ectothiorhodospiraceae bacterium | reverse complement strand
TCACCACATGGCGGACCCCGCCCGTTTGCCAACCCAATTCGACCGCAGGGGTCCAAATAAAGGTCGGTGGTACGGCAACGCGTGGAGGCTGACCAAAAATCACCCGAAACGCAGTTGCCTCCTGCGCTGCTGCGGCCCGAACCACCTCGTCGGGTAAGTCGCGTGACGGTAGCACCGACGTGTCGCACCAGCGTGTCTGTAAATGTGCCGGTAGTTGCTCTGTTGTCCTTTGGGTCGCGTCGACCAACCACGCGCGAACCTGATGATCGGTCTGTGCAGCGTGCATTAATGTCGGCGGCCAATAGTGCGTTTCCCCGTGCAACTGTAGTGCAAACACGCCATCGTCTTGGCCAGCACGCATCTGTGCGTAGACAGACTGAAAATCCGGATGGTCTAGCCGTTTCGCATGATACGTCTGACAGTTGTCCCGGCGGATCGCGTCCGCCTCTGGAATGGACAACACGACGCCCAGGGTCATCACGGCCGGATGACCCGTGGCATCGCGAAAACCACCCAGCAACCACCTGATGCGCGACAGGTCCGCGGCGTGGGCAACGGGACCAGGACCCCAGTCATCGCTTTCGATAATCAGTACGGGGTGACGCAGGACAGGCTCTCGCCACAGCATCCAGATGGACCGACGGTACAAAAGGATAAGCGAGATACCGCCGATGCTAACCCAGCCGAGCAACAACGCCAGCCAGATCACGAACGTTTCCTCTTACGATCGTGAGACACGAAACCGGTCTTGACAATCAGGGTTGCGCGCGCTTTGGTTAGGCTGTAAAACTTGCGCATTCGTCGTTCGACAAAGGTCAAGCAAAACAACAATACTGCTTTTAGCGTGAGGTGATAGCGGATGGCGGTGGCAAATGCTTGGTTTGCCGATGTCAGCTCCCTGTGGTGTCGATAGGTCTGCCCCAATTCAATGTATTCCCGGGCAATTCTAGGGTGCAAACGGATACCCATGGAGGTCAATGCCGATCCGTGCCGGTCAATCTGCTTGTGTAATACACGAATGTAAGCCTCGGTCATGGCCAGTCGGTTCAAAGAGGTGTTGTGGCGGTGACGGCGACGAAGGAGCGTCACACGATCCAGATAGCCGATTGGATAATGGTAGGCCACCCGTAACCAAAGATCGAGATCCTCCACCCATCGCAAGGACTCATCGAAGCAACCGGTCCGTGCCCAACAAGACCGCCGCAACAGCACAGAACCGGTCGTGATGAAGTTGCCTTGCAGTAGCTTTTGGTATGCGCAACGAACGTAGGCAGGGTGCCCCCAGTACGACAGGTCTTTACCCGAACGTTGAAACTCGGTCTTCTCGAAGTCGCCATGCGCGGTAAACTGGCGTGTATCGCCACAAACCAGCGCCATGTCGGGATGTCGATGCATCACAACAAGTTGCTCAGCGACTTTATTCTTCGGCCAGAGGTCGTCGGCGTCGAGAAAGGCAACGAACTGCCCAGTGGACTGACGCAATCCAAGGTTACGCGCTGCAGCGGGTCCCTGATTGGTCTGAGTCAACCAGCGGACCGCTGCGAAACGCCGAACGATGTCAACGGTTGCATCGGTTGATCCGTCATCAATGACAATCACGTCGAGCTCAAATTGTCCGGATTGTGACAAGACACTGTCGAGACAATCCGCTATAAACGACTCGGCGTTATAGGCAGGGATGATGACGTTGATGACGGGAGTGGTGTTGATATGAGTGTCAATCAATGTACTCTAATGACCGTTGGTTGCTAGCCCGGCGAGCAGTCGTGCATAAAGCCGCTCATAGGCCATGGCCAGAGACTCGATAGAGAAATGGTCGGCGATGTCGGCTCGCGCTTGCCGACCGATGCTTTTGCCAGTTGGATCAACGGCTTGCGTGACCGCACTGGCCAGGCTGGCCACGTCCGCAAGTTCGAAATACAGGCCATTGACGCCGTGCTCGAACACTTCGTTTGTGCCACTGACGCGAGCGGCGACACACGGTAAGCCGCAGGCCATGGCCTCGAGAATACAGTTGGGCATGCCTTCCTTGAGGGATGGCAAGACAAACAAGTCGGCGGCTTGATAATAGGCTTCGATCGCCGTTTGCAGATCTCGGACGCAGAATAGTTCCGGGTGATCTTGGGCGAGATGGGCAAGAGTCGATTTGATGTGTGCGTCGATGCCATCGCGGCTTGCCGGTCCGATGGCAACGAGCAGTATATTTTGGCCAAACCCAGCGTGTTTTATCCAGGTGCGTGCGAGCCAATCGATGTTCTTGCGCAGGTCGAAAACGCCGACATAAAGGGCGACGGGGCGGTCGAGTGGTAATCCCAGTCGTTGTCGTAAGGCAATCTTGGTCGCAACAGGCACGGGCGCAAAACGCGAGGTGTCCACCGCATTGGGTAATCGGTAGATCTTCTCGTCGGGTAAACCGCAGCGGTGGAATTCATCGGCAAGGGATTGACTGATGGCAATATAGGCATTGACTTGCCGCAGCATCATTCGGTGGACATAGCCGGCAAATGACCGACCGATGTCCCAAAGGTCGTCGTTAGCCAGGCTTGCCTTAATCAAGGTTCTAATGCCAAGCATTCGCCCGATTGGGCCGATGGCGGCTTGTCGATAGTAGGCGCCGTGGCTATGAATAAAATCAACCTGATGTCGTTGCTGCCGGCAAAAGCGAAACAGACGCCACCAAAAACTTAGCTCGCCAAACCGGTTGGCCCGGCAACCCGCAAGGCGATGAACCGCAAAACCGTCGATATGA
>CAZWQC010000080.1:0-7090 GCA_964635785.1 uncultured Ectothiorhodospiraceae bacterium | reverse complement strand
CGATGGGGTTCAATCCAGGCCATTGCTCGGAAACAAACTCGATATGGTGACCGCGGTTGCGGAATGCTTTGGCTAGAGAAAGGGCTTGTAGGGCCGCGCCACTGTACGCGGGCGGGAAGAATGTGGAATACATCAATATCCGGAATCGAGGCGGCGAGCTGGCTGATTCGCGCGAGTTGTCGTTAAGCGTTGCCATGATGACTATGGGAAAGGTGTGATTGACTGGATATTCGCATATAGTGATTCCGTAGCCAAGCTGCCAAGACAACAAGCGCCCAGACGCGAAAAGCCGATTGTTTATCCTGGTCTCCTTGCAGGAAACGGCCAATCAGATGACGAACCGGCGCCGGTCTTAACGCGGGGAACGCATCGAATGCGTCGGCAGGTTGGAGATAGGTTCGCACCACCTCACAGTCGTTGTAACGCAAAAAGGCGACAAAGGGAAAGTCAAACCCATGTTTGGGTCGATCCCACAGCCCCCTGTCGACGTGTTTGGCCAGCAGCGCTTTGAGTATCCGTTTTGGCTCCTTGGGCGTATATCGGTACTGCGTCGGTAGCGTCCGGATGAAACCCTGGACCTCAGCATCGCCATACGGAAAGTGCACGTTGATGCCGAAGTAATTGGCGCTGTGATGGAGTCTATCGTCCGGAAGGCTTGCCAGCAATGCGCTATAGCGTTCCAGATGTCGATTTCGCGGAAACCGGCGACGGACTCGGTAGAATCGACTACCCGTCAAATCGACGGGTCCACCAACGAGCCCCGCGATTTCTTGCTGTGAAAAGCCATGCCAGCGCGTGAACAACGTCTCCGGATCAGCGAAATCGATGATGGGGGTAAACCGCCGCAAAGGCGGGATCCGGTTGAGCACGTCCGTCATCAGCGATCGCAACCAGCGCGGCAGCATGACGGCATACTGCGAGGCGATTCGCACATGACGCGCTGGCATGACGCCAACGAGGGCGTCGGCGCCGGTGCCATCCAGCATATCGAATAGGCCTTCTTTGGCACAATAGTGCATGGCAAGCCAGGTGGGCAACATGGCGGGGTCCGCGAAGGGCAACTCGATGCGAGCGGTCATGAGGTCGAAGGCAGCGCGGTACTCCTGGTGGGTGAAGTACAACGCCTGGTGGGGGATGCTCATCGCCTTGGCGAGGTCGGTGGCAATCGGCGTTTCGTCGAATGGCGCATCCGAGAAGCCCACCGTGATCGCTTCACAGCGTGCAGGCGCAAGCGTTTGCGCAAGCGCGCAAACAAGGGCGGAATCGACGCCTCCACTTAGAAAGATGCCGATGCGATCGAGTCGCGCGATACGTTTGCGAATGCTGTCAACGAGATGGCGTTCGAGTTCGGTTGTGGCTTGATCAAAGTGCAAAGCTGGCCTACATTTCACCGCGTCGCCCCTTGCGATGAAGCCGCCAAGGTGCCAGCCTACTTCGTTGGATTGCGAGATTGACGTAGCCGTCGTGTCCAAGCGACAGATCGTGGCGTGAGAGCCATCGAAGCGTACACAGGTATCGGGCTCGACCGCTCGGACTGCCCGATAGATTGTCTGTGGCGCTGAAATGTCGAAAAAGCGGAGGTATTCGTGGAAACCTTGCGAGGAGAGGGTTTTGCCGATACCGGGGGCGACGACCAAGTCGCTTAGGCGCGAGGCGAAGACAAGAACCCCGCGGTGTGGATTGGCGTAGTAAATGGGTCGAGCGCTGGAACCATCCTGGTACAAGAGTATCTCGCCCGTGGCGCGAACGCGTAATACCAGGCAGTAAATACCATCGACCTGGACAAAGCCGCTTTCTTTGGCGCGAACATAGGCGGCATCCAGTCGATCGCCAAGCACACGGTTTGCGGACAGTGTACCGTCAACCACAGGTTCCGCTGGGATGTCGGGCGCTGAGTAGACGGTGCCAAACAGCAATCCTTCGAGGTGATGTGATTGAATTCGATGTACGGGTTGTGCGGGTTGTCGTTGATGGGTGGTGACGTAAAGTGCAAATTGCTCGTTGCGTGACAAGGGTGCCGTCGCCAGCGCAAACGCCCATGCTTTGAAAAGTGGATGCCGTCTTGCTTGTGGCGCTGACCAACCGATGAAGCCCGATGTCGATTCGTTCATGAGCTAGCAAGCCACCTTTTGTTGTCATGATCTGATAAAACAGTCGGTGATGCATCGTTGCCGATTCTACGACAGACTCGAATGGGTATGGTACCGTTAAGAAAGTTGTACAAGCTGCGCGATCCGGAAATCCGGGCGAAAAACATCCGCGCACTCAAGTGGGCACTGCGCGGTCGCTGGTTCGATCTTTCGCGCCCGTCAATGCCTGACCCTGTGTTCATCGTGGGTTGCTCACGCTCTGGCACGACGGTGACTTACGAGACAATTGGCGCAGCGCCGGAATTTCGCACCTTTGGCTGGGAAATTCCACAATTTTGGGATAGCCTTTACGGTCCGCTCAACAATGGCTGGCATTCGCAGGCAGCGATAGCACAGCACGCCAAGTCAGACCATCGAACGGCCGCGTTTCGTTACTTCTATCAACGGTTAGGTGTGGGATGGGTACTGGACAAGACCTGCATCAACGTGATGCGGATTCCTTACTTATATCGGCTATTCCCACAAGCGAAGTTCGTGTTCATTCAACGCGATGGCCGCGACAACATTAGCTCGATGATAGACGGCTGGCGTATGGGTCGCCAAGATGGCCGATTCGAGTTGACGCAGTTTTTTGGTCCGTTTCCCGAGCCGGTTGCAATCAATGGAGGGGAGTTCAACGAGTGGGCGTTCTTCCTCCCACCCGGATGGCGAGACTATAATCGCTCGTCGCTGGCCGAGGTTTGCGCATTCCAGTGGCTTTCAGCGAACCGCTTGGCGCTTGCGGCAAAGTCCGAGATCCCAGCCGACCAATGGGTGCATTTGCGCTATGAAGACCTTTTCCTTAGACCAGTCGAGATGTTTGCTGAAGCGTTTGCAAAGCTCGATGTGCCGTTTACCGAGGCGATTCGTGCCCGCTGCGCGAGTTTGAGGCCTACAAGCCTTGTCAAGGGCATGCCTCAGCAACAGAAATGGCGGACGCACAACCCCGATGCGATTACGCAGATACTACCCCAGATTCGGGTACTGATGATCGAGATGGGGTACGATCCAAACGCATGATATGTCGGTCGACGGGATGTGTTGTTGGGTGAAAGTCACCCTGAAAGCGATGGTTTCTCCACCATAACGCACAGTATCGGCAAGTACCGCGACATGATCCTGTCGATGATGGTCATCCGTCGCCTCGACGCGCTCTTGGAGCCGAGCAAGAAAAAGGAGGCCCTGCGCTATCGCGTGTGGGTACAGGGTATCATCGGTTTGCCTATCCCAAACAAAAGGGAACCAGATGATCGAAGAAGCCGAATTCTTTGCCTAGGCACTCGCTTGACAGCCCACTTGGTTCGTTAGCGATATCGATTTTTCGCTTGAGAAACCGCGCCTTGACATTTTCCTTGAGGTTGCGCGAGGCGGCACATTTTGCTGCCCGGCTTGCCATCAACCGCATCCGAAGGCGTTCTGAATCAGTTTGATGGCCATCTCACCAATGCCATCCCGGAAGGCATGAACCGTTTGGCTCAAGCCGCAAAATCTCGGGCGCGTGGATATCGGACAAAACACCATAGGATGACCATCGCCAACCGCTTCGGGGGAAGGCTTGAATCTGACTTACCCACATGTAACACGCGAGGAGCCGGGAAACGGAGGGGACCAATCGACGTCTCGCGTTCGATGACGCCCGCGCATGGACCAACATCTGGCGTGTCGTTGGAAGATGGTCGCAAACTCGCGTTGACGGCCTTGAACGATCGCTTCACCGAACACCCCTGGGGTAGGGTCGCCATGGGGCCCAATGATTTGCCAGGACTGCCAAGGACCGACCGCGGAATGGTCGAACTTGCCGAACGGTGCAGTTGGGATGCCCAATGGAACTGCGAGCGTGAACCGCTCGGCAAATGACCGAACGCAAGCCCTGGTTTGTCGGTCTATTGCCCAGCGGAGATTGAGGTTGTCGACCTTCTCTCGCTGGGCCGTCGACGTGCGCAGTATCACGACACCGACTTGCCATCATCGCGGTCCACTTGGCAAGACCCGACCAGCCGCGCTGGCAACGCGTTCTCAACGAACGACAATTCGGGTCTGACATGCTTATCTCACCGTGGAGTTACCTATGCGAAAGCTATCACAACGCGTTATTGGATTGATTTTGGGATTCGTACTCGTGTCGCCAGCAGGCGCACTCGACGGCGGCATGGAAAGCCTACGCGCAACCGGAAAAGCCTTTGCCGAAGTTGCCAAGGGCGTGTTCCCATCAGTGGTCTACGTGCAGGTCGAGGGCAAGACCACGACGAAACCACTGCTGACCCCTTTCTCCGAGCACTTCGGCGAGGGTTTTCCGTTCGGCGAGGATTTTTTCAAGCGCTTTTTCGGCGAGTCCATGCCCGGCCTGCCCCGCGCCCCACACCGTGACAAACCAGCCCCGCAACAGCGGATCGTCGGGCAGGGTTCCGGCTTTGTCTACGCCAGTAAAGACCGTCTGTTCGGCGACAAGAGCTATATTCTGACCAACAATCATGTCATCGAAAAAGCCGAAAAGATTCGCGTGCACCTGCAGGATGGGCGTGAATTCGAGGCGACCGTTAAAGGCAGCGATCCGCGCTCGGATATTGCGATTCTGGCGATCGACACCGCGGATATCCCTGCGCTGAAGTTAGCCGATTCGACCAACCTGGAGGTTGGCGAATGGGTCGTTGCCGTCGGTAATCCCTTTGGTTTGACCAATACATTGACGGTTGGCGTGGTCAGCGCCAAGGGTCGCACCAGCGTTGGTATCAACGACTACGAGGATTTCATCCAAACCGATGCAGCGATCAATCCGGGCAATTCCGGCGGACCGCTGGTTAATCTCAATGGCGAAGTCGTCGGCATGAATACCGCCATTTTTTCTCGCAGTGGCGGTTACATGGGCGTCGGGTTTGCCATCCCGAGTAATTTGATCGTGGCGATTGCCGATCAGCTGATCGATGCCGGCGAGGTGACCCGTGGTTATCTCGGCGTCATGATTCAGTCGCTGACGCCGTCCCTCGCCGATTCATTCGGCTTCGATGACGCCAACGGCGTGTTGATTGCCGAAGTCAGGGACGATACCCCGGCCGCAAGGGCGGGGATGCAGGAAGGTGATGTCGTGATCGCTTATCGTGGGCGCTCCGTACAGGATGTCGGCCAGTTTCGCAACGCCGTGGCGTTGACAGCACCAGGCGAGACCGCCACGGTGACAGTCTGGCGGGATGGCAAACCGATCGAGCTGAGCGTCACGATCGGTAAACTGACCGAAGACGTCGTTGCCGAAGGACCCGCGCAAAGCGATGACGCCCTTGGCTTGACCGTACAGACGCTGACCGCCGAGTTGGCCGAGCAATTCGACACCAAGGCTGGGGAAGGCGTGGTGGTCACGGCCGTCGAACGTGGCTCGATCGCAGCGCTGGCGGGAATTTCCACCGGTACACTGATCCTCGAAGTGGATCGCAAGCCGGTGACAAACGCCGCCGAGTTCATGCAAGCAGTCCGCAAACGTCGGAATGATGGCCATGTATTGCTCTTGATTCGCAAAAATAATCAGCAGCGCTACGTTGCCCTGAGCTGGAATTAAGTCCGTGGATTACGCCCCCCGTATCGACCCATCGATCTGGCATGCGCACGCCTGGCGCAATCGCCTGCAGTCGCTCGTTTTGCTGGTTACGATGGGCGGCTTTCTGGCGGTGCTGGGCCATTTGCTATGGGGTGGTGCCGGGGTCCTGGTCCTGTTCGGCGCGGGGATTTTGGCTATCTTGATCCACCCCAGCGGCTCCCCGCACTGGGTTATGCGCATGTACGGGGCGGTACCCATCATCAGTCCCTGGCAACTGCCTGAGGCGTGGCAAATACTGCATACGCTAGCACGGCGAGCGGAATTGCCCGCCGTGCCACAGCTGTACTATATCCCAAGCCGAACCTTGAACGCGTTTGCGGTCGGCGGTCCACACCATTTTGCCATTGCCATCACCGATGGCATGCTGCGGCAGTTGACCCACCGCGAACTGGCTGGTGTCCTGGCCCACGAAACCAGTCATATTCGCAGTCACGATCTTTGGGTCATGGGCCTGGCGGACATGATCAGCCGGGCCACCAGTCTGCTGTCGTTATTCGGCCAAATCGCCCTCGTGCTGAGTTTACCTCTGCTGCTGATGCTCAACGCCAGTATCAACTGGTTCGCGGTGGTGTTGCTGTTGTTGGCACCGACGTTGAGCGCTCTGGCCCAACTTGCCCTATCGAGAACGCGCGAGTTCGATGCCGATCTCAATGCAGTGCGCTTAACCGGGGATCCCGATGCGTTGGCCTTTGCGTTACTTAAAATCGAACGGCGCCAGAGGAGCTTTTGGCAGCAAGTACTCCTCCCGGGCCGTCACACTGAGGAACCTTCGTTGCTACGCACCCATCCACCGACGACAGAACGCATCGAGCGGTTGACCGCCTTGAAACCGACGCTGCCGGCTTGGCTGGCTTCCGACGACACCGGCTGGAACCTGTTCTCCACATTCGGCCGGCCCGTCCAACGCCCACCACGTTGGCATCTTACCGGATTATGGCATTGAGCGCAGGGCCAGGACATAGGCTCGGATCCCGCGGCGATCCAATGTCAATTATCGGGGTTTGCCGCGCGACCTGCGCGGGTGAGGCTCGCCCTCGTGGGTGCTCGCAGACCTGGTTCATACAGCACGCAACACGGGCTGAGGCTGGTATCGTTCGACTACCTTTCGGCCGCCGATTCGGCTAACATCCTTGGCGTTTGTTTGTTTCACGGTAACCGGAAAGCACCCCCGCTCGACTGCTTGCCAATTCCCTACACCAACCACGGAGTCGTTTTATGCATTTGTCCGAACAACGCTCATTCGAAGATGCGTTCGCCTTGTTTGAATCGCGCAAAATCGAGGCCGATCAGCAAGTTCGCGAAGCCGAACAAAAATTGGCCGAAGGCACTCTAGCCGACCAGAACGCCGCGGATGAACTCGCCGCCATCAAGGAAG
>CAZWQC010000079.1:0-9901 GCA_964635785.1 uncultured Ectothiorhodospiraceae bacterium | reverse complement strand
TTTTTAAACGATTTAAGAGCCCAGCTTCAGATCCCGGTTCAAAATTTTTTAGCAGGATAGGTTTCGGTCAATTGACGCAACGCTGAGGCAGCATGCGTGGACGAAGCGACATCGTTCTCGGCAATCGTCACGCAAAACCGACTGGCATATTCCCTATCCGCTTTGAACCCTTGTTCCAGCCAGTGCAGAAAATCTTCCTCGGCCAACGATTCGCCACTGATGGTCACATAGAGCTGGGTACCGTCCTGGCTCGCCGTAGCAGCCAGTGCCTTGCGTGCGCTCACCAGCAACATCCGGTCAAGCGCTTTGATCAGCCCGCTGCGGCGGGCGATATGTGCCAACTCATCGGTCAACGGTTGACCCTCCGGCTGGCTTTGCAGATGCAACATCGCTTCGTAGCGCCGCCGACCGTCGCCTGCCAAGCTGGCGATCGGCTGGTAAACAAGATCGAACCCGTTGTGCCGTACGGCATCGTGCAGGACGGAGTGCATCTCGTCTTCGGCTGCCTTGGTCGCATCCTGACCACCCAATCCGGTGTCGAGCTGCACTGCGTTGCCCCCGTCGCGTTGCGCGAGCTTCGCCAGACCGCGCGCTTCAGCCAACAGCGTTGCCGTCGCCTGATCGGCCACCCGCACAATGCCGACGCTAGCGGTAAGCGCCAGGTTTGTCGAACCGACACGCAGCCGGGTTACCGCCACGGTCGCTAGCAAAACCCGTGCGAATTCGGCGAGATTGCGCTCAGGCAACGGACTTGCCAACACCACGAAACTACCGGTTCCCAGGTAACAGGCAATGTCGTCGTGGTGCAATGGATGCTTGACTTGATTGGCCACTCGAGTGATCAAGGTGTCGCGTTGCTCGGGCGCTAATGCTTCCACCGCGGCGGCTTGATCGAGCAACAACATGATCAAAGCGGGCGATGCCTTTGCGTCGTTATTGGATTGTCGTTGTCGCTGACTCGCCGCCTCCAGGGCACGCTCGAAAAACGACCGCGTAAACAAGCCGGTGGCCGGATCGAGTCGGCCGAGGTAACGGATATTGTGATCGACTTGCCGCATCTGCGCGACGCGCGCACGCACGATCCGCAACAAGTATTCCGGCACCACCGGCTTGGTCAAAAAATCGAAAGCGCCGTCCATAATGGCCCGCTGTTGCTGGGCCGGATCGGTTTCGGCGGATAGGAAAACGATCGGGGTACTGAGAAAAGTCGCTTCCTGGCGAATCACCCGCGCTAGCTCCAAGCCATTGACTTCGGGCATGTGTAGATCCAATAACACCAGGTCCGGACGGAAATCGAACATTTCCGTCACCGCATCGAGTGGTTTGTGAACCTCGCGAACCTGGATTTTCTCACGCCGCAATAGCGCGGCGTGATAGCCGGCGTCGACTCGTGAATCATCAACAATGAGCACTTTGATGGTCGCGCTTTCTGCGCTTTCCAGGCTCCGAATCCGTGCCACTAATGCTGGCATATTCAATGGCTTGACGAAAAACGCATCCCCGCCGGCACGCAACGCCCGTAACCTTTGCGCGGGATCGGCAGCTGTGGCCATGAAAAACACCGGAAACCGCCAACGTCCGGATTGCTTCAATACCCCAATCGATTCCAACACACTCGCCTCGTCCGGTCCCTCGTCTATCGCCGCAATGAGTACGCTCGGTGGACGTTGCACGACGGCCTCCCGTAACGCCTCGAGCGAGTCGAACAACTTGACCCGCAGCTCATCTGCTTGCAACCGTTGGCGCAACGCATCGGCTTGATCCTTCGCCTTGTCCATCAGATAAACCAGCAACTCGCTGGTTTGCGTCCGCTGATCGTTCACCGCAGTTGTCTCGACCCGTGGCGACATATTCGCTGCAGACGGAGCCAGGACGATCCCGTAATCTTTACTCAAAAGGCGTTCCGTTTCATCGATATAACGCCTCAAGGTCGCCAACCAATCGGCATCGGGCGGCTCATCGTCCTGCAAAGCGACCCCCACGAGCTCCTCGATCATCCCGGTCAGCTCGGCCAAACCCGTTGCTCGTAACTGCCACGCGGCGATCTGAACGCCTTGTACCTTACTCAGAAAATGCAGCAATGCGGGCGGGTTGAAATCCACTTGATCGAGTTCGTCATACGCGGCGCGCATGGCCTGATGGCATATCGCCATATCATCGCGATGACGAACGGATTCTGCGGCGTCTGATGTAGCGGTATCGGTCTGAACCATGGTCATTTTTCTCCGGCGACCTCGGTTTGAACAGGTGGTGACATCGAGCGATGACGCGTCGAAGCCAGCTCCCACCGCAGAGTAACCTAGCTGCGCAACGTTGCCTATGACTAGGCAATTGTCCGATGAATTCGGATATAATAACGCTCCGGACGCGCACCGACATCCGTTGCCCGTCCAAAGACTCGGCGGTACAGCAATGGGTCCACCAAGAGACAAAGATACTATGAGAGGAGCGCGATAATGACGACCTTGTTTTGCGATGACTGGATGAAGCGTTACATGGAAGCCTGGAATAACGAACCGGAACTTGCCGATGCTTTGGCCAAAATCGATTTCAAGTCGGTGATCGGCTATGGCGTGCCCGACGAGGAGAAACCCCGCGGCTATCTCAAAATCGAAGCGGGCCGTTGTACCGAGGCAGGCGCCTATGAGGATCAAGAACTAAACTGGGACTTGCGCGCCAAAGAAGAGAATTGGACCAAATGGTTCGCGAATCCGCCGAAAACCGCGGGTCTCGGCACCGCTGCGGTCACCGGTAAGCTCAAATTCAAAAAAGGGGATTACGGCAGCATGCTAAAAGACCCTCGCATGGCCGGACCTTTCATCAAAAGCTTCAGTGTCATGGGACAGGTCGGCCAAGCCTAACGGCGACGGCGTCGCCGTCTCGAACATGGCAGCGACGCCGTATTAGATATGAATCAAATCTGGCGGGAAGCGTGACATGCCTGAGATTCCTTCGGACCGCTCGCCCAGCTTCGAGTTGAAGGGCGAAATGTCGATGTTGACCGTGTTCCGTCCGTTGACCGATGACCTCGATTACATTCGGGCAAGTCTCGCGGAGAAGACGGCCATGTCGGCGGATTTTTTCCGGCATCTGCCGGTCGTCATCGATTTGCAAGGAGCAGCGCCTCAGGCATTGACGTTGGTGCTCGGTGACATCGCCAGCGTGTTACGGGACCATGGTTTGGTACCGATCGGCGTGCGTGGGCTACGGTCCGAGCTGGAACCAACGGCGATCGCAGCTGGATTGGGCATTCTGCACAGCAGTGGCAACCAGCTTCCACGCATCGAAGCCAAAGCCAAACCCGAAGAGCCGAAACCCGCCCCGGTGACCCACGATGCCTCGACCGTATTGATCGAACGCCCTGTGCGCTCAGGTCAACAGGTGGTCGCCCCTCATGGTGACTTGGTCATTGTCGGCGCTGCAAGTGCAGGTTCGGAACTGCTGGCAGCAGGTAGCATTCATGTTTATGGCACATTAAGAGGCCGCGCCTTGGCCGGCGTCAACGGCAATCGTGAGGCACGCATTTTTTGTTTGAAGCTCGAAGCCGAACTGCTCTCAATCGCGGGTTGTTATCAACTGTTGGAACAACGCCGGTCGGTGATCCCGGGACCAGTCAAAGTGAGTTTGGAACAAGAGCGCTTGAGATTGGACTCGATTTGATTTATATACGCGACTCGGTCTGATCCCGGACATCACTAACCGTGCGTCCACTCAACTTTCGGCTACGAGGAGATCGCCGCTTGAGTAAGATCATTGTCATAACCTCTGGAAAGGGTGGCGTTGGGAAAACGACCACAGCCGCATCGATCTCCACCGGGCTTGCCATGCGTGGATATAAAACAGCGGTAATCGATTTCGATATCGGGCTACGCAACCTCGACTTGATCATGGGCTGCGAACGCCGTGTCGTGTATGATTTCGTCAATGTCATCAATGCAGAAGCCAAACTCGGCCAAGCCCTCATCCGCGACAAGCACGTCGATAAACTGTATATTCTTCCGGCATCACAGACCCGCGATAAGCACGCATTGACCGAACAGGGCGTGGCGGCCGTCATCGCGGAACTCAAAGACCAAGGATTCGAGTTCATTATTTGCGACTCACCGGCAGGTATCGAACACGGCGCGCTAATCGCACTTTACTTCGCCGACGAAGCGATCATCACGACCAACCCAGAAGTTTCATCGGTGCGCGATTCCGACCGTATCCTCGGGATTCTGCAAAGCAAGTCCAAACGCGCCGTGGACGGTCGCGACCCCGTCAAAGAACACCTTCTAATCACTCGTTACGATCCTCGTCGCGTCTCTTCCGGCGACATGCTCAGTCTCGATGATATCGTGGAGATCCTCGCGATCCCCCTGCTCGGCATCATTCCCGAATCGCAGGAGGTACTCACCGCATCGAACGCAGGCAACCCGGTCGTGTTGAACCAAAAAAGCGACGCCGGGCTGGGGTATAGCGACGCGGTTGCTAGACTCCTTGGTGATGATCGACCGATGCGCTTCACCGAGGGCAGCAGGAAAGGGCTCCTCCAACGGATTTTTAGCTGAGGCTTATGATGATGGGATTTCTCGACTACTTTCGCAGCTCCGGCAAGGCCTCTGCATCGGTTGCCAAGGAGCGTCTGCAAATCGTCATCGCCCACGAGCGGGCACAGCGCGGTGGACCGGAATACTTGCCACGCTTGCATGCTGAAATCCTCGACGTGATCCGCAAGTATGTCCCCATCGACGAAGAGCGCGTCAAGATGAACCTGGAACGCGATGGTGACTACGAGGTGCTCGAGCTCAACATTACCTTGCCCGAGGTCGAGCGGCGCCAGTATTGATTCCCGACGACCAATCATCGCCGACCACAACTAAAGTTTGGCTGCACCCTGCCGTTAACAAACGTACGTCAGATTTGCGAGGCCGAACATGAACCTCACTGCTTCCACTCCAGCGTCGACCGTTCCCAGGTACGATGCGCGTCATGACCAGCATTTCGGTGTCACCGATATCACCTTCGGGTTTCTGCCCGCGTTCCAAGACCCGCTCACCGGTGAAACCCATTTATCGGTCTACCCAGACGGACAAATCGCGGTGGTTCACTTGCTCGACAATATTCCCGCACACTGGGTCGAGGAACGTGATGATCGAGGCCGCCCCATCTCTCTGAAAGACGGCATCATCGCCGGTTTCATCCGTAATGATCAGTTCTTCACCCACCACGAGCTCGCCAACACCATCTCCGATGCTTAACCGCCAAGCGGCAACATCAGCTCTCAGTCTAACGATTCCGTGTACCGCACTCTGAGAAAAAGGCCGACCACTTGATCGATCAAATCGAGGGATTATTCGTATGTTAGCCTTCGCCGCAACCGACCCCATGGCACCCGAGCTCACGGGGCGCGAGGTCTGTAATAATCCATCAACAGCAAACTGCTATTTTGCACCTCCGATTTCCAGCGCCGTTGGCTATCGGCCAGAGTTTCGTCAATTTCTAAGATGATGCGGACAACCGTCCTGCATCGTGCAGTGTTCATAATGATCAGCCTACCTGCTGACAAATCGGCGATGGAGTCCATTCGCATCCAGGCCAAACGTTGGCGTGGTTTCACTTTTGCATGCTACTGATGTACACTGCCCATCACAGCCGCATCAGGATCGCCAGCCCCTGCATGCTGACAACCCCCACCACATCTCACGATCACGGCAATGCCCATCTGCCCGAATTGCCGGAAAAACCGTTTGAATTGCATAACAGGCATCGATGATGCTTAAAGCAATCCGCTCTATGCACTGCGCTGGCTCTAGCAGTTGACCTTTAAGAGGGGTATCTAACCCCTCGCTGGCGCAAACGAGTCTCGGTTAAAGGTCGTCCCAGTCGACCGTCTTGGTGACTGCGTCGTTTACTGTTACCAGCACGGTTTCACATGCACCGGTATTCGCATCGAAGCTGTATTTGTTACCCAACAATCCGTCGACGGTGACAACGCCGGAGGTTGGGTACTCGCAATTCGTGTCGGCAGTGTTAGTGAGATCCGGGTCAACGCCGATGGTCACAGTTCCCGAGAAGACTTGCGAGCCCTCCACGGAAAAGGCGATGTCGGCGACGGCATCACCATCGATCTCGAACAGACCGGTTTCGTCATCGGCAATGACAACGACGGAATACTGCTTGACCGCAACCGTCCCGGCTTCCTGGGCAGCGTGATCGACAAACGTGAATGTCAGGGGTTCTGTCGTGCTGAGCTGCGCAGCCGTCTGGTTACCTTGGACGCGCATCGTGATTTGCCAGACCCCATCAACGCCTGCAGTCTCTTCGAGATCGGCAATAGTAAAATGATCGAAGTCGCTCTCCACCACAATCTGGTCTTCCCAAGCGGGGAGCGCCAGCAACGATTCAAACGCGCCAGCGACGCTGACCACGGTAATCGCGAACGAGCCGTTCATCATGCTACCTTCGTCGTCGGCGCAATTCTCATAGGTGAAAGCGAAGTAACTTCCTTGTTCCAGCGTAAGCGTATTCCCAAATTCGGCAGTAAACTTGCCACCGTCCTGTGCGTTGGCACACACCGAGTTCAATGGGATGGCTAGCGCGGTTTGTCGGGTGGCCGCGAGTGTACTGAAGTCCGTTCCAGCCAAACTCAGCAAAACATTATTTATTTCAACGAGATCTTTCGAAAACAATAACATAGAGGCAGCGGCTCCCGCGACGGCCTGTTCCGTCGAGGCAGAAAGATCATCGACCGCATCAGGGGTATCGTCACCGGGCATGGTGGGATCGGCAACATCCGGTTGGTCATTGTTGTCCGGCGTGGTGGGATCGGCAACATCCGATGCATTGTCAGGTGACTCCGTTGCGTTATCGTCCGAGTCACTGCAACCTAGCAACGTAAGGCCGAACACCAAGGTGACGGCGAGGAACACGATTCGTGACATATCGACCTCTCAAGGTAAGTTATTGACAAAGGTTGGCCGGGCGAGGCCAGCATGCGTAACCTGCAATCCAACGGCTAGTCTAGGAATTTCAGCGGTACCAGGCAAGGGATTTCGTGAGTCGAACCGTGGCTGCGCTACCGCGCGTTACCACATCGTCCATTGTCGTTGCGGCAGAGGGTCGTTATTGGGTAACGACTTTGTCGTAAAGAACGAGCGGAATGGATGAATCAGTAAGTCGCTCCCAGCCTTTTGGGAGCGACAGCGTCATAACAGTTGGATTTAGAAATTACCCTGGACTTGGAGATATAGACCACGCTGGCCGTTGCCGACATTGCCTGAAGTGCTCGGAATGGAACTGCCACCAAACGGCACTGTTGCGTTTGGGGCAATATCACCAAACATGGCAAACGCTGCCACTAGGGCAAAATTTGGATTTGGCAGATAAGCAATAAAAACGTCACCCCAGTCATTCTCGTTCCACTTTGCATTCACCAGGCAACCGGATGTTGTAGCACAGCTGAGTTCATTATCACCCTTCATGCGGTATTCCAGCCCCACAATTGTGGTCTTGTTCAAGAAAACACCCGCCGAGGCCTCCAGCTGAGCGGTATAATTGTCATCGTTATTGGAGCCAAAGCCAAGAATTCCGAGTTGGTTCGCTTTCGTGCCGCGTACGGTGGCATTGATGAGAAAGTTTCTTTCTTCCCACAGCGGAAGCGGGAGAACCTTTGTGGCAGCAAGATAGAAATCCGTGCCGTATCGGTCCGCGCCCATTGAGCCTAAGATGCTTCGCATCGGCTTGTCAGCGTGTAAGCGTTTGTGTTGCACACCAACGGAGATAGCGGGCAAGGTATCGGACATCGGCAGGAGGTTGATTTTTGCACCATAGATATCGAGTTTTAGATGCCCGATGGGGGCGTGTGGCTCACCCGGGTCAAACATGATCCGCGCAAACGAGACCTCTACGCGATCATAGATGCCCGCTTGTCCACCGATAGTGCTCAACGTGTAGTCACCCGTGTCTACCCAGGTTGTCGACACGGTTGGTTTTCCACTCGAAATCAATGCCCAAGGAACCAGTCCGCCGCCTGCTTGCCCCTCGACTTGGGTGACGGCCGCATAGAGCGTGGAGTGATGTACGGCGCAAAGCACCAAGCCAATGATTGTAATGCGGGCTGCCTTCATGCCATCTTCCTCGTTAAATTTTTATGAAACAATCTATTGAATAGCTGCAAAGTTCATAGACATAGTCATCGCAATGTCATCTGGAGTATCGGCAGCAAATGGATGATCGTCAAGCGGGGAAAGGCAAAAAAGTCATCCGCTCGGGGTGTCTGCGATAGCGCCACTGTTCGGTGCCATTCGGCGATGAGGGCATCGTCATCGATCGGCGCAAACCGGCGAAATCGGCCGGGACCACGATCGCCGGACCCGCGCTGCAGACGCGCAGGTGCATCATGTCCGTTTGCCGGACACGACATCGTTTCAACGGTGGGGTTACGTACAATCATGCCTGCGGCATCATTGCGGGGGCATTCATTAACGCCGGCTGATATCGCGTGTTCATCCTTGCCCGTCACTCATTCCAACGTCCCGAGCCCATCACACTCGACGAAAGGCGAGCCCGGCAGGGGCTGGATCCGTGTGCGTGGAGGGTAGCGCGCCGACCGGGATTTCGGCTCCTGCGTGACCGCAACATTGTCATCGCGATAACGTTACCTGCCAGCAAGACGCTGACGGACACACTGATCGTGATCCGTTAGCTTGCTACGGTGTCGCGCTGTAACACCCAAGCCGCAACCCAACCGTTGTAGAAGTGGCGTAACACATTGACTCTGCATTATGTCGATGCCTGCCCGGACACATCTTCGCCACTTTGTTCTCGACCTCAGGACCAAGACCCTAATCTTTGCCTTCACTTGCAGGTGGCGCCACGACCGTCTCGATGCGCTGCAAGAATTGCTCGACGATATACTCGAGGCGTCCCACCTGATAGGGCTTCACAACAAATGCCGCCGCACCATTTGCCACGGCTTTGCGGACATTGTGGATCGAGCTATGGGCACTCAACATGCAAACAAAAGGCGGCTGCGGAAACGTCTGCAACACTTGCAGTGTGCTCAATCCATCCACGCCGGGCATATCGATATCCAAGAACACGAGCTGTGGCCGATAACACTGTGCGATACTGATCGCATGCTGGCCGTTGTTCGCTCGCCGGATCGCCTGCAAACCCAGATACCGCAGGTTCTTTTCCAGCATATCCACAAACAAATCGGAATCATCGGCGATCAGGGTCTCGGTGGTTGCCAGCAATTCGGCGCGCTTTCCTGCGCTTTCCGCAGTCGTTGCCTCACCCGCATCCGTCTCGTGGACATAGCCGCGACGCAGTAGATCTTGATAAACCCCGCTATCGCGTATGGTGCTACCCGCACGCCGCAAGATCCGCCCGTCGGATGAATAGACATCGAACGGCAAAGGTTTGCCTAGCGGCAAACGATTCATCGGTATTCTTAACAGTGGCATCGTCAAATTCTCCCTAGCTCTGGAACCGACATTCCAGGCGCTTTGCCAATACGGCCAGCTCCCGGAGCATCCCCTTTACGTCAAGACTCTCGGTGGCGCGGGCATAGTTTTCCAGCTTGCCGGCCAAATCAGCAAGTTCCGCAAAGCCGAAGCTGGCGGCAGTGCCTCTTAATCGATGCGCTACGGCGGCGGCTCGACCCCACTCGCCGGCTAGGACCGCCGGCGTCAACGTAGCCACTTCGCCACCCAAGCCCGCGACAAATTGTGCCTGCAGCCCCAGCATCGCCGCATCGCCCTGGTCCGCAGTACACGGTACGGCGTTCGTGCGGTCATAGAGGAAGTCCTCGAGCGTCTGATATAGCAACCCAATATCCAACGGCTTGGTCAGAAAACCACTTGCCTGCGCCGCCATGGCTTGTTCACGTGCTTGTTTTAACGCATGTGCCGTCACG
>CAZWQC010000078.1:0-9934 GCA_964635785.1 uncultured Ectothiorhodospiraceae bacterium | reverse complement strand
GGTTGACGCTAATCACCGATCAATTCCGCATAGGGTGTCCGAAACCACCAAATGACGCTGGCGCCAAGCCCAAGGATGGATAGCCAAAATAGGCTGCGCCAACCGTTGTGCATGCGGCGTAACAAACGGACATTGTCAAGATAGATCGTTTCACAAGCCCCATTCCCGCGATCGGTTCGGGTTGTGCTCGTGCCGCGCATGGGGCCGCCGGGTTGGCCGTAGGCGGCTAGCTGGCCACTGATCCGGATTTGATCGCCGACACGGAGTTGCTTGATCGACCGACGAATCCAGGGTTCCTCTGTCACTAAATGATTATTGGATAATTCATCCGGGTTGAACTGCTGCCATGCAGCTTGGTTTCGAGTCGAAGAGTTGCAAGTGAATTCGCCGTTCCAGAAGCGAAACCGATTGAGATCGAGTTCGCTTGCGTTCTTTCCCCACACCACGCACACGTCGGCGACATTGATGTAGTCGTTCCAACGTTTGTGCAAACCAATGCCGGGATGAAATCGTTTGTATGAGACCACCAAACCGGTTAGATCGTAGTCGAACAGAGGTTTGACCAGGTAGTCTCGACCGTGTGCGGTGACCGTGAAGGGTGCTTGCGCCACTGGTGCTTGGGCGGGTGCTTGGGCAATGGCCGGTACCAGCGTCATTGTCCGAGGAAAGTGATTGCGCTGTGAGAACGCCAGGAGGGCAAGCAGGAGACTGGCGAAGAAGGCAATGGCGATCAGGTGACGTTTGGTTGGCATGGCGAACACCGTTTGGGTTGATTAGAGAATTTGCCGGGCGAGTTTCATTGGCTCCAGAGACGGTCTGTCCGAGTTGGCGACGCCACTGATCGAAGGCGGTATGCAGTGACGGATACAGTCGGCTGGTGGCGTTGGGTCATGGCGATGCGCAGCCAATCGTCGTGGGCTGGGTGTTGCCAACGAGCGGGGGACGAAACGACGCCCACACTGCGAGCCAACGGATATTGTCACGTAACGAGCCAATGGGGTCAGGCCGGTGTGGGCCAATAATCCGGTAAACTGGTCTATCTCTTGCGACACCAGCGGGTCACTGCGACGCAGTCCTTTCGTGCTTGTCATGTTGCTGTCATACTCCTGGCCTAATGTGAAAGGATTCCGCATGAGGTTTTGACCGCGAGCGGAAGTACTGTACTGATTCTAAACACGAACTGAGGAGACAAAGTATGCCCAAGATCAAGTCTTGGCTGTTGCTCGTCGCCCTGATTACACCGTTTTTGTTGCTTGGTTGTGAAGGTGATGATGGACCTGCAGGTCCTGTGGGGGAACAAGGGTTGCCCGGTGAACCGGGGGAGAAGGGTGATCAAGGTGAGCCGGGGGAAAAGGGTGATCCGGGCGAGCCTGGCGAGAAGGGCGATCAAGGTGAGCCGGGGGAAAAGGGTGATCCGGGCGAGCCTGGCGAGAAGGGTGATCAAGGCGAGCCGGGGGAACCGGGTGCGGACGGCGCAGACGGTGCGAATGCGTTGCTGGCGACCACCACGTTAGCGCCGGGCGAGGTTTGTGCGGCCGGTGGGACCGAAATCCATTATGGCACCGATGCCAATCGCAACGGCATGCTGGATGCGGCTGAAGTCGATGGCACTCAAGTGCTTTGCCATGGCGAAGATGGCGCACCGTCGGTAATACCAGCGGACGCCGTTGGCCCGGCGCGGCGAACGGTTCGCGGTGTCGAGTTCCTTGGCAAAGTCGCTTTCAGCGCTGGCGAGGCAATGTACGAATACGCCGAGACAACGGTCGGTGGCCTGTCGGCGATCACTTACGATAGCGGTCGTGGGGTGTACTACGTGCTCTCCGATGATCGTGCTGACGCGCGTTTTTATACCGTCACGATCGACTTGCGCGATGGGCGCTTGGATGACGGCGATGTGGTCTTTACCGATGTCACTCGGTTGCGTGATGCCGCTGGCAATGCCTTCGAACAAGTTGCCATCGATCCGGAAGGCATGGCCTTGGTTGACGCCAATACGTTCTACCTGGCGTCCGAAGGTGATGCCACGAACCTCGTCGCACCGTTTATTCGCCAGTTCTCGCGCTCGGGTGACCTTCTCGGTGAATTGCCAGTGCCTGCGCGGTATTTGCCGAGCGTGGACCAAAACAGCGGGATTCGGCAGAATGCCGCGTTTGAAAGTTTGACGGTGA
Organism: uncultured Ectothiorhodospiraceae bacterium; assembly: GCA_964635785.1. Classification (GTDB taxonomy): domain Bacteria; phylum Pseudomonadota; class Gammaproteobacteria; order CAYFSA01; family CAYFSA01; genus CAYFSA01. The sequence goes on along the minus strand of CAZWQC010000078.1, from coordinate 7,766 downwards.
CGCCGGACGGTCGTTACCTGTTCACCGCTACTGAAGACAGCTTGTTTCAAGACGGTCCGCGGTCAACGCAGGATAGTCAAGCCTTGGCCCGAATTGTGAGGTTTGATCTGAACAGCGGTCAACCCGTTGCTGAGTATGTCTACGAAGTGAGTGAAGTGCCGGTTGCGCCGGTTCCGGCTGACGGTTTCAGTGTCAATGGTTTAGTCGAGCTGCTGGCCTTGGATAACGGCGGTACCTTGCTGGCGATGGAGCGTGGTTTTGCGGTGGCAGAGGGTACAGCCGGAAACAACGTCGTCTATTTGAACGAAATCGATTTGCGTGGTGCGTTGGACGTCATGGCCCGCGAAGCGCTAATCTGTGTTGAGGGTGAAGACGATTGCGGCGACGATATCGAAGCCGGTGCGCCGTTCGTGATCGATCCGCCGGTTGCAAAGCGCGAGTTGATCGAATTTGCTGACTTCACCGGCGTAGTGTCGGACAATATCGAAGGCATGACCTTTGGGCCAAAACTGCCGGATGGGCGTTGGACTTTGTTGGTGGTCAGCGATGATAACTTTGCGCCGCTGCAAGAAACCCAATTCTATGCCTTTGCTTTGGATGTCGAATCCTATGCCACGGCCACCCCACAGCTGGAAACGGCCAGTGTACTGGATGCCGATCCGGCTGAGGTCGAGTCGTCGATTGAACTGCGTGGCGATGCCGATGATCCGGCCATTTGGCTGCATCCGGACGATCCTAGCGACAGCTTGGTCATTACCGTGGTCAAGGACGGTGGCATGATTGTATTCGATCTGGATGGTAAAGTCGTCCAGACCTTCGTCTCCGATCCATATGGTAGTAAGCGCTATAACAATGTCGATCTGATTTACGATTGGCGAGGGATGGATCTGGCGCTGGTTTCCGATCGCCAAAACGACACCGTCGCGATATTTGCCATTGACCCGGCGACGCGGCGGTTAACCGAGATCACCAGCCCCGATGTCCCCGTCATCTTCGGTGGTGAGCCGGGTGAGGACACTGCCTACGGTCTTGCCGCAGCGAAACGTTTAGAACGGGCTTATGCTTACGTGACGCGAGCGGATTCTAACCAAGTGGCGCAGGTCGAACTGGCGATGCAGGCCGATGGAACCGTGTCGTATGCCAACGTTCGTACCTTGCATTTGCCGCTGCCGCCTATTGATCCGGATACCCCGGACGATGAGATGGACGATGCGCTGGCTGATGCGTTCGAGGATGCGCAATGCGAAGGTCTGGTGGTCGATCGTTATCAATGGAAACTCTACGTTGGGCAAGAAAATGTCGGTATCTGGCAGTTCGACGCCGAAGCCAATGGCGGGCACAGTGGTGTACTGATCGATACAGTTGTTGATTTAGGTGGGCGCTTGGTCAACGATGTGGAAGGGCTGACGATTTACTACGGCGAGGGTAGTAGCGGCTATTTGTTGGTGTCCAGTCAGGGTGAAAACCTGTTCGCGGTATATGATCGCATGACCCACGACTATCTCGGTAAGTTCGCGATCGGTTCGGTGGGTGGCATTGATAGCGTCGAGGAAAGCGATGGTGCCGATGTCTTAAATATCGCCTTGGGTGATCGTTTCCCCTATGGCTTGATGGTGGTACAGGACGGCGCAAATGACCCGCAAATGATTTACCAAGACGACGAAGAACTGGAAAACTGGGTGGCCAATTTCAAGTTCGTGCCGTGGGAACGGATTGCCCGTCCGATGGGGTTGCGGATTGATCCAGAGGCTTTTAATCCACGGGGTACGCAATATTTTGCACCATCGCCGACGACGACACTGTTGGACCGTTACGGAACAGGGGCGTTCGATGCCAGTGCCGCGGAGATCGTTGCCTATGATCCAAGCCGACAACTGTTGTTGGTTGTCAACGGGAGCCACAACCAAATCGACGCATTGGATCTGCGCGAGCCTCGCAAGGTTAGCTTGTATGATTCGATTCCTACCTTTGCCGAGGTCAATAGTGTCGCCTACCATGACGGTTATGTCGCGGCGGCTGTTCAAGGGCCTAGTGTGGATGCCCCCGGGGAGATACGCTTGCATGACAATTACGGCCTGTTCGTAACGTCGTTTCCGGCCGGTGTCTTGCCGGACATGGTAACCTTCAGTCCGAACGGCCGTTATATTCTCTCTGCCAACGAAGGCGAGCCGAGTGATGACTACACGATTGATCCGGAAGGGTCGGTGACTATTGTTGACCTAGAAACATGGACAGTCAAGCAAGTGGATTTTCGTGATTTCAACGATCGTAAGGCGTCTTTGATCAATAAAGGCGTGCGGATTTTTGGTCCGAACGCAACGGTGGCTCAGGATTTGGAGCCGGAATACATCGCGGTTTCACCGGATAGCAAAACGGCCTATGTCACCTTGCAGGAAAACAATGCGCTTGCCGTGATCGACATCGAAAACGCAGAGGTCTTGGATATCCTGGGTCTTGGCTACAAGGATTATGGCAAAGTGGTGTCAACGCTAGTGCAGTTTCGGTTCAGTCAGCGGCCGTACATCCGTGATGCGGCGGGTAACGAGATGGTCACGTTAGGGGGGCAACGCATTCAGCTCGGCGGTTTCAGTGGTCTGTGGTTTGATGGTTTCGCCGCCGACGGATTTGCCCGGTTCCTCACCATTCCGGATCGCGGCCCGCAAGCGGATTTAGCGGACCTCGATGAGGACGGTGTCAACGAACGGCCCTTTGCTCTGCCGGATTATCAGGCGCGGGTGGTGGAGCTGTTGGTGCAGCTTGAGACCGGGCTTACCATGGTCGGCAACGAGTTGTTCTTGTATCGAGCCGACGGTACCACGCCGATTTCGGGGCGCTCCAATATTCCAGGGGTAGATGAAGAACCGGTGGATTTGGCTTGTGTTCCGGGGAACTGTCCGTTGTTGCCCTATGATGCGCTCGGAGGTGATTTCGAGGGTATTTTGCGCGATAGCAATGGTGACCTGTGGATGGTCGATGAATACCGTCCAGCGATTTACCACTTCGCTGCCGATGGACGCCTGATCGAACGGTATGTGGCGGAAGGTACAGCCGATTTGGCAGTCGGCACAGCGGTCGAGGGTGAAAACTTCGGTGCCCAGACGCTTCCGGCGGTGTATAATAAGCGGCGGGCTAATCGTGGTTTCGAGGCCGTGGCGTTGGATACCGAGACGGGTATTTTGTACGCGTTCATTCAGTCACCGATGTACAACCCTGACAGCAGTACCAAGGGTCAATCCGACGTCATCCGCATCTTGGGTATCGAGCCAGCGGATGGTACACCGGTCGCAGAGTACGTGTACTTGCTGGAGAACGGGCAGAAAACCGGCTTGGGTGCGGCGACCGACAAAATCGGGGATGCGGTTTATGCCGGCAATCAACGTTTTTATGTGCTGGAACGAGATTCGGGAACGACAGCGACAGCGCGTAAGTACGTTTTCGAGATCGACTTGAGCGTGGCGACCAATCTGCGTGGCGGTGATGCGGGGCTGACCGAACTGGCCGATCGCACCAGTGGCGAGACTCTGGAAGTGATGTCGGCCGACGACCTGTTGGCGGCCGGTATTCGTCCAGTATTTAAGCGTAAAGTTGTCAACTTGCCGAGCGTGGGTTATATCGCTGGTGATAAATCGGAGGGGATTGCGTTACTGCCGGACGGGAACCTTGCGGTACTGAACGATAATGACTTTGGCTTGGCGGATGGAACGGTGCCGGCTGCGGAGCTTAAAATTCAGTTCCAAGCGCAACCGATTATTCCAACCTTGGGCTACTTGCGCTTTTGTCATGTATGCAGTGGCTTTGATGCCAGTGATAAGGACGGCGGGGTCAAGATTGCAGCCTGGCCGGTGTTGGCGATGTATCAGCCGGATGCGATCGCCGCGTTCGAAGTCGACGGCGAGACGTATTTGATAACGGCCAATGAAGGCGATGCCCGTGATTATGCCGGTTATAGTGAGGAAGTGCGGGTTAAGGATCTGGTACTTGATCCGAACGCGTTCTCGCCAGTGGTTGATTGGCAAGCGGACGAGAACCTGGGGCGTTTGAAAACGACGACAGCGACCGGTGATTTGGACGGGGATGGGGATTTCGATCGAATCTTCAGTTATGGTGCTCGTTCGTTTAGCATTTGGGATACCTACGGCAATCGGGTATTCGATTCGACCAAGGATTTCGAGTCGATCACGTCATGGTATGCGCCAGCGTTTTTCAACGCGAACAACACCGAAAATCAGTCGGCCGACTCACGTAGCGATGATAAAGGACCAGAGCCGGAAGCGGTGACTGTTGCGGTGATCAATGAGGTGCCGTATGCGTTCATCGGTCTGGAGCGCAGTGGCGGGGTGATGATTTACAATGTCAGTAACCCGCATCACCCTCGCTTCGTTGACTATCTTAACGATCGCGATGATAGCCAACCGGTCTGCACGGACGAGAATGCCGACGGTGAGTGTGATGCTGACGATGATCGGACCAATCCAGCCGTGGGTGATCTCGGACCGGAAAGCGTGATCGTCATCCCAGCGGCACAAAGCCCGAACGGCAAGCCGTTACTGGTGATCGCCAACGAAGTGAGTGGGACGACGTCGATCTTCGAGTTGGATTTGTAACTCGGCTTGAGTGCTATTCGCTAGTGGCAGGTGGCGGTGACACTGCGAGAGCGGTGTCACCACTGTCGCGATGCTGTGCGGCGCGTAAAGAAAGAGGTCGCAAGGCGAAGGCTGGGGCGATCGCATCTCGAATTCGTGCAAGCGCGAGCGAACAAGGATGGCTACCCCATACCTATCGACGTGCAAGGCGTGCGCTTGAGAGTAGCTTAGTGCCTCGGACCTGTCATTCTATTGCCAAGCCGTACTTCGATGACACGGTGAGCCGAGTTTAGTATGCGATACCTGATACCATCCTAAACCGAACACTTGGAGGCCAATCTGTGGTGCGAAGAATGCGACCAAAAACACAACCGTTGGGCTGTTTCCCGGTGCTGATCGTGTTCTGCAAGGCCGGCCAAGACCGGCGGCGGGTTAGAAAAGTTACGCGATTGATCGTAATGTTACTGACGTCGCTACCCGTTGGTGCAGACGTCGTGACGGATGGAACCGTTGGGCGCGCTCTAGAATTGAATGGGCCGGATTATCGAATTGGGGCTGATCTAGGCACGACCCGAGGGTCCAATCTTTTTCATAGTTTCCAGCGGTTTGCGATTGACAATGGCGAAAGCGCGACCTTTTTAGGTCCCGATACGATTCGGCATGTGATCAGCCGCGTGACCGGTGGTGAGGCGTCTTTTGTCGATGGGCTGCTGCGCTCGGAAGTCGGGAATGCGGATTTCTTTTTCATCAATCCTGCGGGGATCGTTTTTGGGCCTAATGCAACAGTCGATGTGCCGGCGGCGTTTCATGCCAGCACGGCGGATGCCTTGCACTTTTCGGATGGGACGGTGTTCAGTGGTGTGGATCCGAAAGCAAGCACGCTGACCGTCGCTGCCCCCGAGGCATTCGGTTTCGTTGGGGCAGGGACGGCCGATCTGGCGATCAATGGTAGCCGGTTGGAATTTGCCCAGGGTCGTTCGGTCTCGTTTAGTGGGCGCGATGTCGCTCTGCGGGATGCCGAGGAAAGTGGCGCGTCCATCGGCAGTTCGTCTGGCGAGGTCAGGTTAACCGCTGTTGGACTTGAGCAATGTCGCGTACCGCTGGCGGGCGATGTCGAGTCAGCTGCGACGGGTAAATTGAGTATGGAAAATAGCGGGGTATATGTAAGCGGTGCGAGCGGCGGAAAGGTTGTTTTGCAAGCGGGTGATGTGGTCATCGATTCGGCTGTGTTGACGGCGAACAACGGGGGTTCGCAGTCTTATCAGGGCGGCATCGAGTTGGCCGCCGATACCATTGAGATCAGGAATTTCTCGCAAATTTCTGCGGATACGGATGGTGCCGGTGCGGCCGGCAAGGTGACGATTGCGAGCAACCGATTGACGGTCAGCGAGAGCTTTGTCGGTAGTCGCTCATTCGATCACGGTGAGGCGGGGCTTATCACGATCGATAGTGCAGAGATAAAGGTTGTACACGGAGCGGGTATCAGCAGTGACATCCATGCTGCTGGTGGTTCCGAAGGGATCGTCATCCGAGCCGATGAACTGGTGATCGACGGGCAAGGTGCTACTGGCTTTACCGGGATTGGTAGCCAAGTCATGGCAAAGGGGACGGGTTCGGCTGGTGATGTGCTTGTCAAGGTCGATGGCCTTTTCCAGGTTGTCAATGGTGGGCAAGTCGGTAGTGGTACGTTTGGCGCGGGCGATGCTGGCGATCTTTTCGTTGAGGCTGACCGTATTCTTGCGGATAGTCAGGGTGCGGAAGTGCGCACGGGCCAATTAACCGGCATTGGGAGCGTTGTCTGGGAGGGAGGAACGGGGCGAGGCGGCGATGTCACCGTCCTTGTTGACGGATTGGTCGAGGTATTGAACGGGGGGGCAATAACGACGAGTACTTGGGGCGGTCGAGCCGGTGATATCTTTTTGCAAGCCAATCGGGTCGTGATCGACGGTTCGCATTCGGAAGAGGGTACTGTGCGGGAGGTGGGTACGGGTATTTCCAGTATGACCTGGGAGGGTTCGTTTGGTGCGGCAGGGATGTTGACCTTAAACGTCGCCGATCAGCTGACCGTAAGCAATGGTGGTCAAATCACCACCCAAACCGAGGGACTCGGTCGGGCAGGAACTGTTACTATCACTACGGATCAGCTCAATGTCGAACATGACGGTTTGATCTCCAGTAGGACAGTGACGGACGGTGATGCCGGGCAGGTGTGGATCGCTGCCACTGACATAGTGATCGATGGGCAAGGGTCCGAGGGGATGTGGACTGGCATATCGACAAACGCCGACGGTGGTTCGGGTCATGCCGGTAAAATCACCCTGAACGTCGGGCAAGCGTTGGTGGTTAGGGATGGAGGATTTATTTCGAGTGATACGTATACCTCCGGCGATGCCGGAGCGCTCGACATCACGGCAAATGTCGTGCAAATCGATGGGCAAGGGCATGCGTGGGGCGCATACCTATCTAGTGATGCGTTTGCAGGCACCGGTAACGCCGGTAAAATTACCCTGAACGTCGGGGAAACGTTGCTGGTCAGGGATGGGGGATTTATTTCGAGTGATACGTACACCTCCGGCGATGCCGGGACTGTTTCTGTGGCCGCGAAGAACATCAGGATCGATCCGCTGGGACAAGTTTCGACGACGACGTATTCATCGGGACAGGCAGGTGGTATTATCATTGACGCAGAAGCGGTGAGTGTCACCGGTCTTGCGCCGGATATCACTGAAATCGACGGTGAGCCCGTGGCCGGCCCAGAAACACCGGGTGTTGGTATTAGCGGAATCCTCAGTGCGGCGGGGAATGGTTCCGGCGGACAAGTGGGGCAGATTTCATTGCGAGTCGATCGTCTCGATCTAAGTGGTAACGCCTCGATCAGTATCCGCGCGCTACCAACCGTCGATCCAAAGCAGCGCGATCAGGTGGTATCTAAGTCGCTGTTGATTAACGCGAACGAAGTGAATTTGGAGAATGGTGCCTGGTTGAGTGCAGGCGCGTTCGGCAATACTGACGGACACGATATCGATCTGGACGTTGGTCAGCTGATACGGATCAACACTGCAGAGGTTTTGACTAACACGAATGAAGGCGACGGCGGACGTATTACGATCAACGGCGCGGGTTTGCTGCGATTGACCAATGGCCGCATCAATACGTCGGTCGAGGGATACAGTGGCGATGGCG
>CAZWQC010000077.1:0-9941 GCA_964635785.1 uncultured Ectothiorhodospiraceae bacterium | reverse complement strand
TGCCAACGGATGTGCAAGGGGGGCGTGTCGAGTTCCGGGCGGGCGATTCCTTCGATCCGGCCTTGGGTGACTTCGATCATGTTGTGGCGATGGATTCCCTGATCCACTATGAGGTCACGGATATGGTGCGGGTGATCACCGAGCTGGCGCCGCGGGTCCATGGGTCGATGCTGTTGACGTTTGCACCGAAAACGCCATTGTTGGCGCTGATGCATGCGAGTGGGCAGTTGTTCCCGCGGGGTAACCGGTCACCGGCGATCGTGCCAGTGGGCGTCGCACGGCTTTACAAATTATTGCAGCCTGGGCCGTGGCGGCCGGAACGAACCGAACGAATCAGTAGTGGTTTTTATACGTCGCAAGCCTTGGAATTGATGCGCCGATGAGTGTGCGGGAACGCGCAGCCGCACACGGTTGGCTGGAGATCAGCCGAAAGTTTTTGCCGTTCGCGGATGCGGCAACACCGGATTTGCCCTTGTCGCGTTTGTTGCGGTTGTCGCTGTTTCAGATTTCTGTCGGTATGGCGATGGTCTTGCTGTACGGTACGCTCAATCGTGTGTTGATCGTGGAAATGGGCGTTTCGGCTTGGATCGTGTCGACTTTGGTGGCATTGCCGCTGTTGGTCGCACCGTTTCGGGCATTCATTGGATTTCGTTCCGACACGCACCGATCGGCATTGGGGTGGCGGCGGGTGCCGTACTTATGGATGGGGACGCTGTTACAGTGGGTAGGACTGGCGCTGATGCCTTTTGCACTGATATTGCTTGGTGGCTTCGGCGAGAATCCCAATGTGGCGTTGGGTTATGTGTCTGCGGCGGTCGCCTTCCTGTGCGTTGGTGCGGGGTTGCACACCTCACAGACTGCGGGCTTGGCCTTGGCGACGGATTTGGCGACAGCGGAAAACCAGCCGCGGGTCGTCGCGCTCTTGTATGTGATGTTGTTGCTCGGCATGGTGGGCAGCTCGCTGTTGTTCGGAGTGTTGCTTGAGCAATACAGTCATGTGCGGCTGATTCAGGTCGTGCAGGGAGCGGCAGTGGCGACATTGTTGCTAAATGTTGTCGCACTGTGGAAACAGGAAGCTCGCGACCGTGGACGCACTGCGAAAGGGGCGCCGCGGGGGTCGTTTGGCGTGGCTTGGGAGCGGTTTCTCAAGGAGACTCGTGCAGGGCGCTTTCTATGGGTGGTGGGTTTGGGTACCGCTGCGTTCAGCATGCAGGACATCTTACTCGAGCCTTATGGTGGCCAAGTGTTGGGACTCAGTGTTGCCGCCACAACGAAATTGACAGCGAGTCTGGCGGGCGGGACGTTGGTTGGGTTCGCCGTCGCGGCGAGGCAGTTGTCTAGGGGATTCTCGCCGTACCGATTGGCCGCGCTGGGCGTTTGGATAGGGTTGCCGGCGTTTTTTGCGGTGATTGTCGCGGCTCCCTTGGAGTCGGGATTGTTGTTCCGCGCGGGTACCGTATTGATCGGCCTAGGAGCGGGCCTATTTGCGGTCGGAATGCTGACCGCTGCGATGGCACTGGACTGCGGTGGTCAAACAGGGTTGGCTCTCGGTGCGTGGGGTGCGGTGCAGGCCTCGGCAACGGGGGGAGCCATCGCTCTGGGGGGAACGATCCGGGATGTTGTGGCGAGTTCCGCCGCCCAGGGGTTGCTCGGCTCGGTCTTGACCGGGCCAGCTGTTGGGTATACTGCGGTATACCTGTTGGAGATCGTGTTGCTCATTGCCACGTTGGTGACAATCAGCCCGTTGGTTCGCCAGACGGGACGAAAACAAACACAGTCCGCTTCCAAGTTTGGCATAGCCGAATTTCCGGGCTAGCCGTTAACTTCAATTTGGAGATAGAAAAATGCCTACCGGTGCTTTGACGAGCTACTTCGACGTAGCTGCATTAACGTTTACCGCTTTTTGGCTTGTCTTTGCTTATTCGTTGTTCTATTTGCGTCGGGAAGACCGTCGTGAAGGTTATCCACTTGAAACCGACATCGAAGAAGGCAATGTCGTCAATCCCGAGGGTGGATTGTTCAAATGGATTCCAGATCCCAAAGTGTTCTTGCTGCGCAACGGCGACAAGAAACTAGCGCCTGACTATGCTCGCGAAGTTGCAGAACAGAAGATGAAAGTGAGTTTTGAACGGGCGTCTCGTGGGCCAGGAATGCCTTGGCAGCCAACGGGGAACCCGTTGACGAGTGGTGCCGGACCGGCGGCTTGGTCGCTGCGCTCGGATGCCCCGGATAAGACTGTCAATGGCGAGACGAAAATCGTCCCGTTGCGTGCCGACAAAGAGTTTTTCGTTGAGCCGCGTGATCTCGATCCTCGTGGGTTGAACGTGGTTGCGACCGATGGCGCGGTTGTCGGTCAAGTGTCCGACGTTTGGGTCGATCGCTCGGAAGACATGATTCGTTACCTGGAAGTGAAAGCGGGTGGCCGGATGGTGTTGTTGCCGATCACGATGGCTCAGTTCCGTGTGCGCGGTGCTAAGCATGAGGTATTGGTGGATTCGGTGACGGCGGAACAGTTCCGCAACGCGCCTTCGCCGCGTGCTGGTAGCAGTGTGACCCTGCGAGAGGAAGACCAAATTTCGGCGTACTTTGGCGCCGGGCATCTGTATGCGACACCGAGTCGGCTTTTCTGGTTGTGAGTGAGAACGAGTTGGAGCCAGTATTAGGGCTTCCAGAGCCTCTTCCGGAGGGTGAGGAAGTTCTTTGGCAAGGGGCGCCCCGCTGGGGCGTCTTGGTTCGACGGGCCTTTTTTTTCTGGCCAGTGATGATCTACTTTTTGCTGCTGGTGGGTTGGCGATTCGCTCACGGGGTGGCTCAACAAGAGTCGGTGACGGCGCTGATCGGCGCTGGGTTGTGGCTCATGGCGTTAGCGTCGCTGACGGTTGGACTGCTTGCTCTGATCGGTTGGTTATTCGCGAAGTCGACGGTGTACACCATCACGTCGCAGCGGATTGTCATGCGCTTTGGGCTGGCGTTTCCGCTGACGGTCAATTTGCCGTTCAGTAAAGTACGTTCGGCGTCACTGAAAACGTTCCGCGATGGCACGGGCAATATTTCGTTGTTGATGGCGGAAGGTGAGAAGGTGTCGTTTTATCTGCTTTGGCCGAATATCCGACCGTGGACGTTTTCGCCTGCGCAGCCAACGTTGCGCGCTATCGCGGATGCCGAAATGGTGGCGGCATTGTTGAGCAGAACGCTTGCCGAAGCAGCAGAGGGACGGGAACCCAATTTGCAGCAATCAAGTTCCGATGAATCGCAAGCACGGATCGGTGGTGCGATGGAATCGGGTAACCATGGGGTTTCGGTTAATCTTTCGTCGTCGACCGTATCCGGCTCATCGCAACCGCTCGAGGAAGGATAACAAGTTTGGGTGATCCATTCGAAGGTGAAGTGTTCCCGCGCTGGGTGTTGTGGGTGGCGGGAGCGATCATTGCGGCTGCCATACTGCTGGCCGGTTGGGCACGATTGACCGGGTTCAGCGCGTCGAGCGAAACGGATTCACCCGTCCAGGTGGCGCGTTCCCTGTTTTTCCTTGAACAATCCTCGGGTGAAATCGTCGTCAAGGATGCGTCTAGCGGGGAAGTCCTGGATGTGTTGGAGGCGGAGTCGGAACAGTTCATACGCGGTGTCCTGCGCAGTTTGCGACGGGAGCGAACTCGGTACGAGGCTGATCTGGCGGCCGCTTATCGGGTTAGCGTGCGTCGTGATGGGCAAGTGTTGCTAGAAGATCTGGCAACCGGACAACGTATTGATTTGCGTGCCTATGGTCCGACCAACGTGGCGGCATTCATGCGTTTTTTGGAACCGGCACCAAACACCATGGAAAGGTCTGAATGAGTATTGTCGTTGCAGGGCGCTGCTTTTAACGATCTCCTTTTTTTGCCGTACTTGGCTGTCCGGTAATCGGGTCGTAAGAGGAGGGCGTTGGTTTGTGATTTAGTCACCGGTCATGTCACCGACCCGACTTTTCAATTTCGTTCTCGTCGAAAGCGATCGTACATGCTGCATTATGGTCTCCCGGTGTTATACGCGTTGCTGGTGTGGTGGTTTAGCACTGGCCTAGTCTTGTTTCTCGACAATCTTCCGAAGTGGACTTATCGCTGGAGTCTGCTCGCCGCGACAATGGCTTTTGGTTTGAGTTTGTATGGCGTGGTTGGGAGTGCTTGGGATCAGTCGGCAAAGGGCGCGTATACGGCTTTTACCTGCAGCCTGGTGCTGTGGGGTTGGCAGGAGATCACCTATTACACAGGATTTCTGACCGGTCCGCGCAAGGCGAATTGCCCTCCGGATTGCGGTCATTGGCGGCGTTTTCTGCTCGCGATCCAAACCAGCCTATACCATGAAATTGCCGTGGTCGCGACCGCCGCGCTGCTGATCGCGCTCACGTATGGGGCGCCGAATCAGGTGGGGGTTTGGACCTTCCTCGTGCTTTGGTTGATGCGCTGGAGTGCTAAGCTCAATTTGTTTCTCGGCGTACCGAATCTGAACGAGGAATGGTTGCCCGAGCATCTTCGGTTTCTCAAGAGCTACCTTAACAAACAGCCGATCAACTTGCTGTTCCCGGTTTCGGTAACGATTGCTACCGTCATAACCGTGTTGATGGCGGAGGCGGCGCTGTCGAGACCGCTAGCGAGTGACGACACGGGATTGTTGTTGGTGGCCACGTTGCTTGCACTGGGTGTGCTCGAGCATTGGTTTTTGGTATTACCGCTACCGGACGCGGCATTGTGGCAATGGATTATCGCCTGGCGAGAGTCGGAGCGAACTGCCCCAGCGCGGGAAGTGAACGAGTCTGCGTCTGCATCGCAGAAACAAGGTGGCTCGCCGCGGGAGCCGGTCGCAAGTCGGCGGATTCGTTAGCGGCGTTCGGATTTGGGTCGGCCTGCGCTGGCTTGGTCGCGTGCGTTCGCGTATCGATGTGGCGTGCTGAGTCGCTCGGCTTTCGTTGGTGAAATTGAAAAGCGGTAAGGGTGGTGTTTGGTACAAATGCTCCTCCGTTTGGAGTTTACTGATCATTCCGATGTCGGCATACTCCTCTGGTGTGGGTAACGGATGGCGCCGCAAATCATGAGTGGTCGTAGTTGTCGATCATCCGTTGCAACGCCGGAACCGGCTCGCCCTGTCTTCAAGTAGGGAAGAGGGGTCCGCTAGCCGTGACCGACCAGTAAGAGGTGTGTGCACGATGGTAACAACCGCGGTGGATTTGGTCTGAGGTGCATTCTCGCGTTGGTCAAGGAAGCGAGACCGGCGCGTTTTTATTGTTGCGGTCATGAGAAAGTTGGCTAGGCTAAGGGGTGTTCGAATGCGGCGGCATCCGGTCGCGACGGGGTACTGGATTTTGCTCGTCGCTAAACGGCTAGAACGCCAGGTTGTTTTCGCATTTGGCAGCGCTTTGCGCTGGGATGGTGTCGTGCCCAAGGGCCGTACCATGTGGCGACGATGGCAAGAACAGCTAAGAAGGCGTTAGCGCCCAGTTCAACTTCTTGAGGAGGCATATTCCGTGCGTGCAACGACTCTGTCTCGATCGCGAGGTCCGGTTGTTTGTTGTCCTCATGCAACGGCGGCGGCGTCGAAGTTAACCAAGGCAAGCCAGTTCGTAACCCTTGAGGGTGCTGATGAAGCCAGTTATCTTATGGCGCTTGAGGCGTTGGCAAAAACCAATGATCCCGTTGGCATCTATGTTCACATTCCGTTTTGTTCAGTGCGTTGTCTTTATTGTGCATGCCATACGACGGTGACGCACCATCCTCAAGAAATCGATCACTACCTTGACGTCATCGAAAATGAGATTGCCCGCGTGGCCGAAAGGGTTGGACGTGGCCGCGACGTTCTGCAAGTGCACCTGGGCGGTGGCACCCCGAATTACCTCAGTGCCTCTCAACTAGGACGCGTGGTCAACGCCTTGGGAGACCACTTTCGTTTGCTCGGTGAAACCGATGCGACCATCGAATGCAATCCGCGGCGGACCTCGCCGGGGCAATTGGAGTTACTCCGAGGGTTGGGCTTTCGCCGACTGAGCCTTGGCATACAGGATTTGGAGCCGGTGGTACAGCGTACGATCGGTCGGGTCCAATCGTTACAGATGTTACAAGATATCTATTGGACAGCGCGCGAGGTGGGTTTCGAGAGCATTAACTTCGATTTGGTTTATGGGTTGCCGAACCAGACCGAGCAGAGTTTTCAAAGTACCCTCGAACAAGTCGTTGACTTAGCTCCAGATCGAGTCACGTGTTCCAGTTATCGCCACGCGCCGGCCTGCCACCCGCATCAGCACGCCATGGATTTCGACTATTTACCGTCGGAATTGGATCGGATGACGTTGTTTAATCGGGCCGTTGAGACGCTGACGGGCGCAGGCTATGTGTGGATCGGCTTGGATCGGTTCGCATTGGACACCGACGATTGGGCCGCGGCGTTGGATGAACATCGTTTAAGCCGGAATTGTATCGGTTACACCGCTGCGCCAGTGAAACATGTGTTGGGGTTTGGGCCAAGTAGTGTGGGCGAAGTCAATGGCGGGTTTTTTCAGAACATGGCGTCATTGACCTTGTGGCAGGAGGCCGTGACAAGTGGTCGGCTTCCGGTGATGCGGGGGCGGCAGTTGTCGCGGGCCGAGCAGGCGCAACGGCAAGCGATCGTGGAATTAATCTGCAATCTGGAGTTGCCCGTGTACACTGCGGTCGAGGCCCTCGGTCTGGAGTATGGGCGCTTGGCGCGCTATGCCGAGCACGGTTTCTTGGTCATGACGCCTGAGCATATCCGGGTGACCGCAAAGGGTCGGTATTTCATGCGGGATTTGTTCTTGACCCGTTTGGCTGGTTTGGAATGGGACAACATCGGATGCTAGACGATGACGTGATGGTTTCAACCGAGCGGCTGAATCCTGGGCAAGCGGGTGAGGTGGCGCGCATTGGTCCGAATGCGATCATCCGCGTGGCTGAGGTGTTACCGAAATACGTTGATGCGGTGGTTGGCCAACGCATCTTCGCCGCGGCGGGGATTGCGCATTATTGGCGTGAGCCTCCCACAGCGATGGTTGCGGAGACGGAGGTGAGCGCATTGCATCAGGTGTTGCGCTCGCAGCTGGGATTGGCAACTGCCCGCGCCGTCTCCTGGCAAGCCGGTTTGCTCACCGGTGATTATCTGCTCGCTCATCGGATCCCGAAGCCGGCGCAGTGGTTGTTGAAGCGCATGCCCGGTCGGCTGGCAAGCCATGTTCTGCTCGCTGCCGTGAAGAAGAACGCTTGGACATTTGTCGGTTCTGGCCTGTTTACGCCAGAGCCGGGTCGACCGTCGAGGGTATCGATCGCCGGTTGTTGTCTGTGCCGCGGTGAGTCGGTGGACGAGCCGATTTGTGATTTTTACGCAGCCAGCTTCGAACGGTTGTTCCGGGTATTGGTGAATCAGCGGGTCGAGGTGAAGGAAACGGCGTGTCAGGCGATGGGGGGGGCATCGGCATGTACGTTCGAGATGTCATGGTAGGTGCTGCGTGGCGATGTGCTCGCGTGTCGGTTCTGCCGGTTAAGTCTTTGGGATGTTCCCCGCGATGGGTCGGTGTTGTTTCCTTGCCACAACCGCCTCGCTCGATCGGGCCAGCCACGTTGGCGAAGGATACCACCTAACCATTGCGTCGATCGTTGGCATCGGACACACTGGATGCCGCTGGTCAATCCTAATTCTACCCGCCGCCTCGTTTGTTTGGTCGCTTAGTCCTTGTAACAGGCAATCGCGGTCGGGTGAGGTTTTTTTTCGACGTTGGAGAAAGCGCATGACTGAACCGTCAGATGTACAGAATATGGCCGGGGCCGAGATGTCACAAGAAGACAAGCGGTCCGTGAAGCACTACGTCAAATGGGCGACTGCAGTACCGTTCACTTTCCTGCTTATCGTCGCGGCGGTGGGACTTGAATTGGCCGATGTCCGCGGCGACTTCATCAACTATTTTATGATCATTGTCGCGATCGCCTTCCTGGTGCTGGAAACGATCAAAGTGACGCGGGTCGATAAGGCGAAGTTCTTATACGAGATGGTCGTCGCGGCGATTGGCGTCGCGATGGCGTCTGCCTTGTTGACGTATAACGTGATGGCAGCGCAACAACAACCCGCGCTGTATCACTGGGTGTTGTTGGGGGTTTTGTTCTATGACGCGATCGTGACACCCTATTTGTCTTACTCCAACGCCTTGCGAGATATGAGTGTGATGGGCGGTGGCGGCCACGAATAAACGTCGTGGTGCTTTGTCGGTACGAAATCGCATCACCCTCTCCCCGACGGGAAAGGGTGATGCCGCAACAGTCAAGGTCGTGCGGCTAACTGCCTGAGCACATAGGGCATGATGCCCCCGTGTTGGTAATAGGCAATCTCTTGTGGGGTATCCAACCGGACTCGCGTCTCGAACTCGATGAGGGCATTCGATTCAGGAACGCTGGCGGTGATGGTGACCTGCTGTGCGGTACCTTTGTCGAGATTGGTGATGGCGAATCTCTCTTGGCCGGTCAACCCAAGTTGCGCCGCATTTTGCCCAGGTAGAAACTCTAGCGGTAATATCCCCATGCCGACCAGGTTGGCGCGGTGGATCCGCTCGAAGCTCTCGGCGATGACCGCGCGAATTCCCAACAAACGCGAACCCTTTGCCGCCCAATCACGGGATGACCCGGTGCCGTATTCCTTGCCAGCAATGACGATCAGGCTGGTACCGTCGTCACGATAACGCATCGCCGCATCAAAGACACTCAAGGTCTCGCCGGAAGGCCAATGAACGGTCTTTCCACCGGTGTCTTTTGGCAAGAACAAATTGCGTAGTCGGGGGTTGGCGAATGTCCCCCGGACCATGACTTCGTGGTTCCCACGGCGAGCGCCGTAGGAATTGAACTCGGCAGGCAAGACCCCGTGCTCTTGCAGGTAACGGCCGGCAGGACTGTCGGGACGAACGGTACCTGCAGGCGAGATGTGATCGGTGGTGACCGAATCGCCGAGCAGCAATAAACAACGCGCGTCGTGAATGTCGGTAACCGCGGTTGGCGCTACCGTCATGGTGTCGAAGTAGGGTGGGTGTTGAATGTAGGTCGAGTCATTGTCCCAAGCAAAGCGATCACCGGTCGGTGCTGCCAGTCCTTGCCAATGGGTATCGCCGGCAAACACTTCCCGATAGGCCTGGGTGAAGCTGTTGGTATCCAAGCTGCCGGCAATGGCGTTTTTAACGGTTTCGGTGCTGGGCCATAGTTGGTTCAGATAGACCGGTTGGCCGGCGGTGTCGAAAGCGAGTGGTTCCCGGGTCAGGTCGATATCCATCCGGCCACATAATGCATAGGCGACAACAAGGGGTGGCGAGGCCAAGTAGTTCAAATGGATTTCAGAGTGAATGCGGCCCTCGAAGTTACGATTGCCCGAGAGTACCGAGCAAACCACGAGTTCATCTTGGTGGATGGCATCCACAAGGGCGGCGTTCAAGGGGCCGGAATTACCGATGCATGTGGTACAACCGTAACCGACGATATGAAAGCCCAAAGCCCGCAAATCGTCCAGCAAGCCCGCCCGTTCCAAGTACGTGGTAACAACGCGTGAGCCGGGTGCCAAGGAGGTTTTGACCCATGGTTTGACGCTCAGTCCGCGGGCACGGGCATTGCGGGCGAGTAAGCCCGCCGCGAGCATGACACTCGGGTTGGAGGTGTTGGTGCATGAGGTAATGGCTGCCAATACGCACATGCCGTCGTCGAGGTGTATCTCGTGATCATCAATCCGGACGGGGACTTGGCCGCGATGTAGGCGTTGTTGTTCGACCCCGACGGCCGTGTGGCCGCCCTCATCCTCGAAGCGAGCCGCGGCACGGTCACGAATCGCGGTGCGCCCGGTACCACCGAGCATCTCGTCGAGCGAGGCTTCGACCGACGTCTTGGCCTCGGCCAGAGGAACGCGATCCTGGGGTCGGCGCGGACCGGCCAGGC